>JARRPE010000200.1:0-3558 GCA_037383205.1 Methyloceanibacter sp. | reverse complement strand
ACAGCCGGGCATGCACCGGACCGACACGATCGACTTGATCTACGTGACGGAGGGCACGTGCCTGCTCACGCTGGATGGGCCAGAGCCCGTCGCGGTTGGCGCCGGCGACAGCGTGGTGCTGAACGGCCAGCGCCATGCGTGGAGCAACCCGCACAAGGCTCCATGCCGGTTGCTGACCGTCTCGCTCGGTGTGAAACGCGACGGGCTCTGCCCCATCCAGCGTGAGCAGGCACGTGCCCTCCGTCACGTAGATCAAGTCGATCGTGTCGGTCCGGTGCATGCCCGGCTGTTTCGGATCCATGGTCTGGATCAGGCCGGGCAGGCGCGCCTCGGTTTCTTTCAGCGCCTGCTTCAAGTCCGTGGGCGGCGGGGCAGCAGCGTCCGCCGGCGGCAGTTCGATAAGCTCGAAGCGGAAGCCGCCCGCAGGCGGAAACCAGCTGCGGAAGGGTGGCTCAGTGCCGTCGCAGGGTAGGGCGGGAAGCGCGTCCGCCCCCCATAGGCTGTAGAATTTCGCACCGGGCATCAGCGGGGTCTCGATTGCGGCGACGTCGCTGTCGCTCGCGATCTCCGGCCGGCCGTCTTTGGCGTTACCTGTCACGATGCGCCGGATGGGACGGTTTTCAGGGTCGTTCTGCTCAGCCATGGGCAACCTCTGTCCGGTCGATCAATGCCCGCCGGGGTATTGTCCGGGACGTCATGATGTTCGTTTCCAGGAAGTTTTGTTGCGCGCGGGTTTCTTCGCCGCGCAGGCGACCCCATAGGCCGTGCGGGCCCATTCGGCGAGCTCGTCCGGGTCTTCCAGCAGGCGCGGCGGCACCTCCCAATAGGACATGGAAATCGGCTTCCCGCCCTTGGCGGTGTAAGTGAAGGCCCGCATGCCCTCGGCCTCGAAGGCCGGAACGGTCGTGCCGTCGACTTTCAGATAGAGCGTGTCGTCGGCGATCAGGCCGAACATCACATCGTCCGCATAGACGCCGGCGCCGCCGAACATGCGGCGGATGGCGACGGGCCCGAAGCCCGCGAGCTGATCCTTGAGAAATTCCTGGAAGCCTTCGGACGCGCTCATCCGATCATCCGGCTATCCTTAAGCTGCCGGCGCTTTCTCGCCTGCCGCGCCGCTTTCGTTGGCCGCATCCGGCGTGGCGAAGCCCTTCTTCGGCTTCACGGAAAGCTTGGGCTGCCCTTTGCCGTTTCCATTCGCGGCGCCGTTGGCCTGAACCGTGGCCTTGTTCGCCACACGCAACTCGCGCTGCACGGCGACCCGCGCGGCCTCGTTCTGATTGTAGAGGCCCATATGCTCGGAATCTTCCTCGGCGACGGCCGTCAGCGCCTGATCCTTGTAGTCCGCGGCGTGCGGGTCCGCCTCGATCTTCTTGACGATGCGCTTCAGCTCCCACCAGCTCTTCCCGAGCAATGTGGCTTTGCGCACGATCTCGGCGGCGTATTTGGCGTAGAACGTGATGGGGTTCTCGATGGGTAGACCCGAGCGCCGGTCCTTGCGGTGCTTGATGCGGAAAATGCCCCATTGCAGCGGGTGCAGACCCTCGACCGGCACGGCGTTCTTGAACCAGAACAGCACGGGCATGAGCGAGCGGATGTTGACGCCGCTGGCATAGGCGCGGCGCAGAACCGTCTCCAGGTGCTCGGGCGTGTAGAAGATGCGCCAAGCGGATTCGTAGGCGCCCTGCCACTGTTCCTTGGACATCTTCTCGTGAGCCGTCACCACGTGTTCCAGCTCGTACTTGTTCATATCGGGGTCCATCCAGACCCCCTTCTTGGACAGGACCTGGTGATCCTCGGAACCCGGCAGGGGCGTGAGGATGAAGAACTCGAGCATGTCGAGCGGCAGCTCCCGCTTGATGATCTCCAGATCCTGCTTGATGGATTCCGGCGTGTCGTTCGGGAAGCCCAGAATGTAGCCGGCGAAGGTCATGATACCGACGCGCTTCCATTCGAGCAGCATCTTGCGGTACTCGGTGATCTTGTTCTGGCGCTTCTTGGCGGCGATCAGATTGGCCGGATTGATGTTCTCAAGTCCGAGGAAGACGCGGGTCACACCGGCGCGCTTCGACTTCTCGATGAAGTTCGGAATCTTGTGGCACAGCGTGTCGACCTGGATCATGAAGCGGACGTCGAGGCCGTCCTCTTCGCGCAGCTTGATGATGCGGTCGTAGATCGCTTCCCAATCCTTGTTCCGCGCAAAATTGTCGTCGGTGATGAAGAAGCGGTTCACGCCCTGCTCGTAGTTGGAGCGGAGGATTTTCTCGATGGAATCGGGTGTGCGGTAGCGGGACTTGCGGCCCTGCACGTTGATGATCGTGCAGAAAGAGCACTGGAACGGGCAGCCGCGCCCGGCGTCAAAGCTCGTGACGTTGCCGACAGTCCGATCCACGAAGTCCTTCGGCAGGAAGGGCGGTGCCGGCACATCGGCGAGGCACGGCAGCTCTTCGGTCATGTGGTTGTAGATGGGCTGCAGGCTGTGCGCGGCCGCGTCGCGGATGACCGTGTCGATATGCTCTTCGGCCTCGCCGGCGAATATGGACACGCCGAGTTCCTGCGCGGCTTTGATATCGTCGGGCAGCTCGGGCAGCATCGACAGGCAGCCCGAAACGTGGAAGCCGCCGATCATCACCTGAATGCCTTCGGCGAGGAACGGCCGGGCGATGTCGACGGAGCGCGGAAATTCGTTCGACTGGACGCCGACGATGCCCACCAGGCCTTCGCCGCCGTTGTCGTTGATCAGCTTGATGAGCTCGTCGGGCCGGACGCGCTTGTTGGTCTCGTCGATGGCGGTGACGTCAATCGGCAGATCGGGGCCGAGCACGCCGCGCTCGGCGGCGTCGACCGCCAGGCCGTAGACGGCGGCCAGCGAATTGGAGGGCATCGTGGATTTCATCCACTGCACGACATAGCCCTGCGCGTCGTAATGGGACGGTTTGATCAGGATGAATTGGAAACGCCGGGCGTTGTTGTTCGTCCGTGTTGACTCTGTCATCCCTCAATCCTGTAAAACGCCGTCCCCGTGCACCGCGAGCTCAAGTCTTTGGGCTTTTTTGGAAAATCGCGATCTGGCCCCTGTATCGCGTTTATCCCCCAATTCCGCCCGAAATTTGGCCAGCCGGGCAGCTGCACGGCGCGGTTATCGTGCAGTGCGAAAAGATCCCGAGCACTCAAACATAAATTGGCCCGGTGGTCCAATGGATTAGCGGGAAACGGGCCCAGAAGTCCGATACTGAGGCGAATTGTCCGGCGGAGCCTCCTCCAGCTTGCTGAAGGCGGCGATGTCCTTGGCCAGGAAGTAGTTCAGCATGGTCCGGACCACGGCAATCACGGCCAGCTTCCAGATATCGTCCCAGGTGGGGGCGACCGCCGTGCGGACAATGTCCGCGGCGAGGGCGAATTCGAGCGCCAGCAGGATCCAAGTGGCGAATTTCAGCCAAATCTCCCGGCCGCGCAGGCTATCCGCCGTGCCGGTGGTGATGGCGCCGATCAGGGCGTAGACGGCTTGGGCCGATCCGAAGGCCACGACGATGACCGCGCCGAACTCGACGCCGAGCG
>JARRPE010000199.1:0-4109 GCA_037383205.1 Methyloceanibacter sp. | reverse complement strand
GGCGTCATTCACCGCAATATGGATGCGGAACTGCTGGCGGCCGAGGTCGCGCAGGTGAAGAAGTTCGAGTCCGGCATGGTGGTCAATCCGGTCACCATCAATCCCGGCGCGCGTCTGGCCGAGGCGCTGAGGCTGATGGCCCATTACAGCATTTCCGGCATCCCCGTGGTCCAGCCGGGCTCGGGCCGTCTCGTCGGCATCGTGACCAACCGGGATGTGCGCTTCGCGACGAATGAAGAGCAACCCGTGTCCGAGCTGATGACCAAGGATCTGGTGACGGTGAAAGACAACGTGGACATGGAAGAGGCCAAGCGGCTTCTCCATCAGCACCGCATCGAGAAGCTACTCGTGGTCGACGACGATTATCGCTGTGTCGGCCTCATCACGGTGAAGGACATAGAGAAGGCCCGCGCGCACCCGGACGCGTGCAAGGACGAACAGGGGCGTCTGCGCGTCGCGGCCGCCACGAGCGTGGGCGATAGCGGTTTCGAGCGCGCCGAGCAGCTCATCGATGCGGGAGCGGATGCGATCAAAGTGGGTATCGGACCAGGGTCGATCTGCACCACGCGCATCGTCGCCGGCGTGGGCGTGCCTCAGTTCAGCGCGCTGCTGGAATCGGTCGAGGAGGCGAAAAAGGCGGGCGTGCCGGTGATCTCCGACGGTGGCATTCGGTACTCCGGCGACATGGCCAAGGCGCTTGCCGCGGGCGCGGACTGCGTGATGCTCGGCTCGCTGCTCGCGGGTACGGATGAAAGCCCGGGCGAGGTGTTTCTCTACCAGGGGCGGTCATACAAGTCCTATCGCGGCATGGGCTCGATCAGCGCCATGGCGCGCGGCTCCGCAGACCGTTACTTCCAGCAGGAGATCAAGGACACGCTCAAGCTGGTGCCCGAGGGTATTGAAGGCCAGGTGCCCTACAAGGGACCGGCGGCCAGCGTCCTGCACCAGCTCATGGGTGGCTTGCGGGCGTCCATGGGTTACACGGGGTCTCGCAACATCGAGGACTTCCAGGACCGCACCAAGTTCATCCGCATTTCCACGGCGAGCTTCCGTGAGAGCCACGTCCACGACGTGACGATCACGCGTGAATCGCCCAACTATCCGCGGGAGAACTAGCGGGGCGGCTACTCAGCCGCCCGCTTATCGGCGCATCGGCGCGCGGTCTTTTGCGACCGCGCCGTTTGGACCTCTCAAAGAGACTATTTGATGCCAAGCGCGCGGACCTGGTCGAAAACACCCGGTTCGAGTCTCTCGGCCATCCTGAGGTCGGCGCTGCCGTCCGTCGGCTCGCCGGTGCGGCTCTTGACGACGCCACGCCCCACCAATGCCAGGGCATTGTTGCCCTGAATCTTTAGCGCCGTGTCGAAATCGGGGCCAGCCTTGTCGAGCTGGTCGTCCAGAACGTAGACCCAGCCACGGTCGACATAACCCTTCGCCGTTTCGGGATCGAGCTCGATCACCTTTGTGTAGTCGGCGATCGAGTCGTCGTATTCCTTGCGCTTACGGTGGAGCTCGCCACGGCTGGAATAGCCATTGACCGCCTTCGGGTCCAATTCGACCTTCTTGTTCAGGTCGGCTAGCGCCGGATCCAATTCGTTCTTGTGGCTGTAGACGAGACCGCGCAGCAGATAATAGTCGGCGTCGTCGTCCTTCAGCTCGATGGCTTGGTCCAGATCGCCGATCGCCTTGTCATACTCCTTCATGGCATCGAAGGCCGCCGCGCGCATGAAGTAGCTGTTCGCGCGGTTCGGATCGATCTCGACGGCGGCGTTGATATCCTCCATGGCGGCGTCGAGATTGCCCGTGGCCGAGAGGCCCATGGCGCGCACGCTGTGGGCGCGGATGAGGAGCTTCTTGTCGTCGCTGCCCTTGTCGATGAAGGCCTGGCAGGCGTCGAGCACCTCCTTGATGCTCAGCTTGCCGTCGAAGCAGGGGTCAGAGGGCTTGTCCTCCTGCGCGGCGACGGGCTGGGCGAGAAGCACGGCTGATAGGAGCCCTGTCGCGAGCACCGCTCCGGCGGAAAACAAGGTAAAAGCGCGGATGCGCATGGAAATCCTCCTTAGAAACGCTTTGAACTTTGCTGTTTTGTGTACGTTTAAAAGGGCCGCAACTGTCCCGTCAATTGAACATCCCTCCATGTTTCCAGGACATCCTGGCAGGCCGAAGGGCTAGGGACGGGCGTTGCGGGAGTTGGGAACACTGTCTCTACACTTGCGTTTCCGGCGGAGTATAACAACGCGAGGCGCGCGGCAGGCGTCAATCGCTCCGCGCAACGAATCCCAAAAGGAAAGCCTATGTCGCTCGCAGCCATACTACTGCCCATGTTTCTGCAGGTCGCGCTCACCTTCGCCCTGCTGTTCTGGATGATCATCCTGCGTCTCCGGGCGATCCGGACGGGCGATGTGCACCCCGAAGTGGCGGCGTCGCGTCAGGCGGACTGGCCCCCATACGTGCAGCAGGTCAGCAATGCGTTCCACAACGCGATGGAGATGCCCACGCTGTTCTACGTCGTCGTGCTGCTCGGCTTCATGACCAAGACCCTCGACACGACGGTCTATGTGCTCATGTGGATGTTCACGCTGTCCCGGATCGGCCACACCGCGATCCATGTGACGAGCAATAAGCTCGCGCACCGGACGCCCATGTTCCTGCTCGGCGCCGTTTCTCTGGCGCTGATGTGGGTCCTCGTCGCCGGCCGAATTCTCGTGTTCCAGACGAACTGATGACACCAGCAGGACGAGCAAGCGCGGCCATCGACGTGCTGACGGATTTGGGCGCGCGCAAGCGGCCCGCCTCCGAGGCGCTGAAGGACTGGGGGACCGCCCACCGCTTCGCCGGTTCCGGCGATCGGGCGGCGATCCGCAGCCTCGTTTTCGATTGCCTGCGGCAGCGTGCTTCTCTTGGCGCGGTGATGGAAGACGACAGCCCTCGGGCGCTGGTCTTGCGGGCGCTCGTCAGCGCCTGGGGCATGAGTCCTGAAAGCGTCGATACGCTCTTCGACGGAAGCCGGTTTGCGCCCGATCCCTTGAGCGATGCGGAGCGGGCCGGGCTTGCGCGGGCGCTGTCGCCGGACCTTCCCGCCTCGGTTCGCGGGGACTACCCCGCATGGCTGGATGAGGCGTTCGCGGCCGTCTTCGGCGCAGACGCGGCGGCCGAAGGAGCGGCGCTCTCGGTCCGCGCGCCGGTCGACCTGCGGGTGAACACGCTCAAAGCAAATCGGGACAAGGTCTTGAAAGCATTGGCGCGTTTTTCGCCGCACCCGACGGCCTATGCCCCGCACGGCTTGCGCATCGCCCCACGGCAGGGCCCTGCGCGGACGCCCCATGTCGAGGCCGACGCGGCGCATGGCAAAGGGTGGCTGGAGGTCCAGGACGAGGGGTCGCAGATCGCGGCCGCCATGACGGGAGCGTCCCCACGCGAACAGGTCATCGACCTCTGCGCGGGCGCGGGCGGGAAGACATTGGCGCTGGCCGCGGCGATGGAGAACACCGGTCAGCTCTACGCCTATGATGCCAACCGCATGCGCCTGCGGGCCATGTTCGATCGCCTCCGGCGTGCGGGTGCCCGCAACGTGCAAGTGCTCGAAGGCGGGGTCGACGCAGGCCTCGCGCCGCTCACGGGCCGGATGCACAGGGTGGTCATCGACGCGCCCTGCACGGGCTCGGGAACCTGGCGGCGGCGGCCGGACGCCAAATGGCGTCTGACGCCCGAGATGCTGTCGGCGCGCATGGCCGAGCAAGCCGCGGTGCTGGACGCGGGCGCGAGCCTTTTGAAACCCGGCGGACGGCTCACCTACATCACGTGCTCGGTGCTTCCGAGCGAGAACCGCGAGCAGGTCGACGGCTTCCTCGCCCGGCATCCGGAGTTCGCCCTGAAGCCTTGGCGCGAAGCCTGGGAGGGCGCGATCGAGATAGGCGCGCCGGCCTCCGCGGACGGGTCCGACGAGACGCTGCTCATGACCCCGCGCAGCCATGGCACGGACGGATTCTTCGTGGCCACGCTCGAACGGCAGGCTTAAGGCTCGCGCGAAATTCCCGATTCCTTTGAATCGGTTGGCGGCTCGTCTTCCGTTTCCGATTCAGGGGGTGCGGACGTCGAGCGCGGTGATG
>JARRPE010000198.1:0-5626 GCA_037383205.1 Methyloceanibacter sp. | reverse complement strand
ATTCAGCGCTCTCAGACCATCCAAATAAGACGAAACAAAGACGTGCGCTGAAAAAGTGCGCCAAGAGTGGCACCGGACGGTGTCATAAACTTGTCAAGTTTGGGGTGAGCCGGCGACGAGGCGCAGTTTGTCCTATCGGGAGTCTTGGGTCGGGTTCGACATTTCTGGCAGGAACGCCGCGAGCAACCCGATGGCGGGAAGAAACGCGCAAACATTGTAGACAAACGTGATGCTCGTCGCATCGGCCAGCCGGCCGAGAAGCGCCGCGCCAATCCCAGCGATGCCGAAGGCCAAGCCGAAGAATAGTCCGGCGACCATGCCCACCCGGCCCGGCAATAGGCTTTGGGCATAGACAATGATCGCGGGATGGGCCGAGGCGAGGATCAACCCGATGATCACGCTCAAGACAGCGGTTGCGAACAGGCCCACATGGGGCAATGCCAAGGTGAAGGGCAACACGCCCAGAATGGACCACCAGATCACGCGGCGCCGGCCGATACGGTCGCCAATGGGCCCGCCGATGACCGTGCCCGCGGCGACCGCGCCCAAGAATAGGAAAAGGTAGAGCTGGGCCGTCTGCACCGGCAGATCGAATGTGTGCATCAGGTAGAAGATGTAGAAGCTCGCGATGGACGCGAGGTAGAAATGCTTGGAGAACGTCAGCGTAATCAGGATGAAAATCGCCTTGGCCACCTTGCGCCCGCCAAGCGCGGCGATCGCTTCCCGCTCCCCGGGATGGGAGACCGGCCGGAACTTGAGCGCCTTGCCGTACCACGCGCCGACACCGGCCAGGATCACCATGCCGACCAGCGCCACCACCGAGAACCAGGCGATCGAGCTCTGGCCGTAGGGCAGCACGATGAACGCCGCGAGCAGCGGTCCGAGCGCCGTACCGAAGTTTCCGCCGACCTGGAACACGGCCTGGGCCGTGCCGTGCTTGCCGCCCGAAGCAAGCCGCGCGACGCGCGAGGACTCCGGATGAAACACCGACGAGCCCATGCCGATAAGCGCGGCGGCGATGAGAACTGTGGAATAGGTCGTTGCGAAGGCGATCAGAAGCAGACCCGCGAGGGATGAGCCCATGCCCGCCACAAGCGAATAGGGCGTGGGATAACGGTCGGTGATGTAGCCGACGAAGGGCTGAAGCACCGACGCGGTCGCCTGAAACGTGAAAGTGATGAACCCGATCTGCGCGAAGTCGAGCGCAAGCGAAGTCTTCAGCATCGGATAGATCGCCAGGATCAGCGACTGAATGATGTCGTTCAGCATGTGGCACATGCTGATTGCCGCAAGCACGGTCACGGCCATTTTCTGTGCCGTGCCGTTCGAGGCTGGCGCGTGCCCCAAGGCCGATTTCGTCTCCGTCGACATTCGATTCTTTTCTAACGGAACTCCGCTTCCAGGAGTGCGGCAAACCGCACCCTCAGCGCAAGTCCAGAGTCCAAGGCCGTTCCAAATCCTGAACCAGCACGTTCTGCCCCAGTCTTTCTGGGATCGTCGCACATGCATTTTGGGGATAGGCCTTTTGGGGACAGGCCTTATGTGAAGCATCTCAGGCCCGACTTGCCGGAAGATGATGGAAGCTGCCAGTCAGTAGCACACAACACTCCTACCCACGCGTTTATGGCACTTTTGTTGCAGTGCTAATCCTTTACGCGCCGCATCGGAGGCGGCAACGGCCGTCCGCGGCGCGCCCGGCAAGATCACAGGCCCTGCAAGGTCCGGTCGCAGGACGCCAGAGCCAGGAAGAGAGGGACTAGCCATGGATGCGATCCTGAACGAGGAGACGAAGTCAAAGAAGGATAAGAAGCAGAATAAAAACGGCAAGCTGGCCAAGCACTTGTCCGACGAGGAACTCGCCGCCGCGGACCTTGCGGTCGGCGATGTGAAAGCCAAGACCCGGAAAATCAAGAACGACGTCTACGAGAAAGAACTTGCCAAGCTCCAGGTGGAGCTGGTGAAGATGCAGGAGTGGATCAAGGCGGAGAAGCTCCGTGTCGTCGTGATCTTCGAGGGCCGCGACGCCGCCGGAATCCGCGCCTCTGCCGGGTCGTCGCGCTCGGCACGCCGACGGAACGCGAAAAAACCTCCTGGTACTTCCAGCGCTATGTGCCGCATCTGCCCGCGGCGGGCGAAATGGTCCTATTCGACCGCAGCTGGTACAACCGCGCCGGCGTGGAGCGCGTCATGGGGTTCTGCTCCGATACCGAGTATCAAGAGTTCCTCCGCAGCTGCCCGGAATTTGAGCGCATGCTGGTGCGTTCTGGCATCATTCTCATCAAATACTGGTTCTCCGTGAGCGACGCCGAGCAGGAGCGACGCTTCCAAAAGCGCATGACCGACCGAACCCGGAGCTGGAAGCTTAGCCCAATGGATGTGGAGTCGCGCTCGCGCTGGGTCGAGTACTCGCGCGCTAAGGACAACATGTTCGCCCACACGGATATCAAGCAGGCGCCGTGGTACGTGGTGAAGGCCGACAACAAGAAGCTCGCGCGGCTGAACTGCATCACGCATCTGCTCAGCCAGATCGAGTATGGCGATCTGACCCCGACGCCACCGTCGCTGCCGCCGCGCCCGAAGGCCGGCGACTATGTGCGGCCGCCGATCGAGGACCAGACCTTTATCCCCGACTACTACTGATCCCTACTTCAGCGCGACGCCAACGGTGTCGAGCTTCACGCCCTTGGTCTCGATGCGGAACAGCCACGTGACCAGGGCGCCGAGGACCGAGGTACCGACGAGAATGTAGAGAAGTGCCTGCGTGCCGATATCGAAGAGCAGGATCGGGAAGAGAAAGGCTGTCGCCGTCGCAGATGCGGCGCTTGACAATCGCGCGCCCATGGCTCAAGTCAGGGGCACCGCTGCGCTGCCGCGTGAATCAGCCGCGCCCGAAATGTTAGGGCACAGCAGCACAGACTCCTCTTTCCGGTTCCCCATCACGCAGGGTTCTTCATGCAAAGCCGCGCCTGGGCACGATGCTCACGAGCGCCGAGGTTTTTGCAGCACCCTCTCGTATGACGCGCGCTCCCGTGCGTCCATGCACCACTTCCGCGCGGGCGCAGGCCTTGGCGCGGCAATAAAAGGATTCGATTTGTTAGACTTTGAAACGCTCGGCCTTGCGCCGGCTTTGAACGAGGCGCTTTCCCGCGCCGGATTTTCCAAACCCACACCGATCCAGAACCAGGCCATCCCGCTGGCCCTCGAAGGCCACGACATTCTCGGTCTCGCGCAAACGGGCACCGGCAAGACGCTAGCGTTCGGCCTGCCGCTGATCGAACAGCTGCTCGCCACGCCGGGACGGCCGGCGCCGAAGACCGCAAAGGCGCTCATCCTGGCGCCGACCCGCGAGCTCGTGAATCAGATTGCCGACTCCTTGCGCGTTCTTACGGCGAAGACGAAGCTGCATGTCGCGACCGTGGTCGGCGGCGCTTCCATCTACAACCAGATCAAGATGCTCGGACGCGGCACCGACATCCTCGTGGCGACGCCCGGCCGCCTCATCGATCTGATGGACCGCAGAGCGGTGGATCTCAGCACCGTGCGTCAGCTCGTCCTGGACGAGGCCGACCAGATGCTCGACATGGGCTTCATTCATGCGCTGCGGAAGATCGCACCCCGGTTGGGTACGCCCCGCCGGACCATGCTGTTCTCCGCCACAATGCCGAAACAGATGGAGGAGCTCGCTCAAGCCTATCTGACCGACCCGAAGCGCGTGCAGGTAGCGCCGCCCGGCAAGGTCGCCGACAAGATCACGCAGTCGGTCCACTTTGTCGAGAAATCTGAAAAGCCCGCGAAGCTGCGCGACATCCTTTCCAGCGATCTGGAGGCGACGACGCTCGTCTTCGCGCGCACGAAGCACGGCGCCGAGAAGCTCTCCAAGAGCCTGATCGCCGACGGCTACAACGCCGTCTCGATCCACGGCAACAAGACGCAAGGCCAGCGCGACCGCGCAATCAAGGCGTTCCGCGAGGGCACCGTAACGGTGCTGGTGGCGACCGACGTCGCCTCGCGCGGCATCGACATCAAGGGCGTGGCCTATGTCATCAACTACGACCTGCCCGAAGTACCTGACCGCTACGTGCACCGCATCGGGCGGACGGCGCGCGCGGGCCGCGAGGGCGAAGCCATCGCCTTCTGCGCCCCTGACGAGGCCGGCCTCTTGCGTCAGATCCAGAGGCTGATGAAGTTCGATATTCCCGTCGCGAGCGGTACGCCGCCGACCGGAGGCCGCGAGGGCAAGCCGGTGCGCCGGCCGAACCAGCACAAGCGCGGCGGTCAGAAGCAGGCGTCCGGCGCCTCAAGGCCGGAGCGCAGCAAGCGCCGCAGGCCGCCCCGGCGCCGCGCGGCGTAACGGGCCTGCCCAACCAGAACTACGAGGCCGCGCGCCAGGCCTCGTAGCCGCCGTCGACGCTGTAGACCTCCGAGAAGCCTTGCGCGGCGAAGAACCGCGCAACCATCTGGCTGGAGTTGCCGTGGTAGCAGTAGATGACGAGCGGCGCCGATTTTGACAGTCCTTCGAGGAGCTGAGGAAGGTTGCTCTCGGTCACGTTGCGGGCGCCGTCGACATGGCCCTGCCCAAAATCCTCCGGCGCGCGCACGTCGAGAAGCGCCGCGTCGTCCCGCGCCGCGATCAATTGAGCCTCGGCGACGTCGATACGCTGATAGTCACTCACGTTCCGCTCCTCTCACGCCGCGCCAGCGCGCGACCTCTGGTCAAGTCGGACCCCGCGGATTGCCGGGTGAGGGTATGGCGGAGAGAGAGGGATTCGAACCCTCGAGACGGTTACCCGCCTACACGCGTTCCAGGCGTGCGCCTTCGACCACTCGGCCATCTCTCCTCAGGGGCGCTTTAGCGAAGCGCCGCACTATAGCGATCCGTGTTTCGCGTTCAAGCGAGCGAACGGGCCTTTCGACACTCAAATGGCAAGCGTCTATTCTGGGATTTGAACCCCAAACACGGATCGCGTATCAAAGCGGAAATGGGTTAACGCTACCGGAGCGATTGCGGTCCATGCGCTTTGTCCTACGAACCCTCGGCATCTGGCTGCTGTTGCTGGCCATGGTTGCCGCCGTCGTCGACGCCACCAAGAGCCTCGCGGGCGGCGGAGCCTGGGCGGTGACGCCGCTCGGCGAACAATGGCGCCAGCTCTTCCCGAAAATGCTCGACGGTTTCCGCCAATGGGTGATCAACACCGTGGGCGACTGGCTGTGGGATCCAATCCTGCTGTCGATCCTCGCCGCGCCGACCTGGGTGGTGTTCGGCATCCTCGGCGTCTTCCTCTATTGGCTGGGGCAAAAGCGCAAAGAGGTCGAGGTCTACATAAACTGACGCTAGCGCTGTTGTGATCGGCACGCGCGCTGCAATTCGCCGGGAGAGACCCCATGTTTGGGTTCATGAGAAAGTCCCTGTCGATCCCAACCGCCGCGGAGGCCATGACCGGCCGCGATCATGCGATCCCGACGGCGCAAACTCATTTCGTCAACGGCGCGCCCCTCAAAGGCCCCTACCCCGAAGGCGCGCAGATGGCGCTGTTCGGCCTCGGCTGCTTCTGGGGCGCGGAACGAAAATTCTGGCAACTGTCCGGCGTGGTCGTCACGGCCGTGGGCTATGCCGGCGGGCCGACCC
>JARRPE010000197.1:0-3614 GCA_037383205.1 Methyloceanibacter sp. | reverse complement strand
CGCCAGGGCTCCAAGCCGGCGCCCTGTACGTACTGCAGCCCGTCCTTGCCGCGCTGGCCTGCTAGGGGCCGCTGGCGACATTGCGGCCACCTGGGGAGATCCTGGCTCCGCGAACGCTGCGTATACGGTCGGGAACCACCAGCCCCGTCGGGAATTGTGCCCATGTCGGGGAATTTTCCGTTCGGCGATTGCGCCCGGTGTTTGCAGAGAGTGAAGACCTGAGGAGGGAGTGATGACGGCTATCGCAATGCGAACGATGCTTGCGGGCGGGATCGTCGGCGTGAGCCTGGCGCTTGCTGCCGTTCCTGCTGTTGCCATGGGCAGTCTCGTCGAGGGCGAGGAGACGGACAATTGCTCAAACGAAGACGGCGCCTTCGACGAGACGGCCTTCGTGCTCACCACGGGACCGGCGCCGGGCGAGCGCGTGGAGAGCGGGTTCGACGTAACCGGATGTTCGCGGACCTTCGAGAGCAATGTTCGGTGGAAGCTTTTGGCTCGGGACGGCTCGGTGCTCGCGAGTGGATACACGACCGGCGGTGGCGTTGATGGCCCCGGAACATTCAGCTTCACCATTCCGTATACGGTCAATGTTCAGCAGCTCGGCCATCTCGAGGTCTTCGCGGAGGACGCCTCGGACGGCGAGGGATTCCCGCCCGGCCGTACCGTGATCCCGCTGATCCTGAAGCCCTAGCCGGACGACGCGCCCGAGGGCGCTTGGACTTGCTAACACCATGATCGATTGGCGCTGAGGACGGCGCCCGATCTGATAGTGTGCGCCGTCTCAATGAGATTGATTCTTCAGCGAAGGGGGGCACGATGCTGGAAGCACTCATTATCATTCTGATTGTCGGCGCCATCGCCGGCTGGCTGGCTGGGCTCTTGGTTCAGGGAACCGGCTTCGGCCTTCTCGGCGATATCGTCATCGGAATTCTTGGCGCCCTCGTCACAGGACTGCTGCTTCCGGGCGTCGGAATTGTCCTGACCTTTGGCGGCGGCATTTTGGGATCGATCATTGCCGCGTTCATTGGCGCCGTGATCTTGCTGGTCGTTGTGAAGCTGATCAGAAAAGTCGTTTCCTAGAAAAAGTCCTTCCTTACAGCACTCTAGGTGCTGCGGGCGCCGTCCCAACCACGTGTGGGGCGGCGTGCCGCTGTTCTGAGCCATTTTCATGTGGCACCGCTGGTGTTGTTGCGCCGCAACATCACCCTCTAGTTGGAGCATTTTGCCGCAGCCTATAACAGACAGGCCACGTTTTCGTCACATCCTGAACCTCCCCTCGTCAGAATTATCCAGCAAAAGCGCCCGCCTTGGCGGGTTTATCCCGCACAGTGTTAACAACTGTGAGGAATATCTATGAGGGGTCTTAGACTCTTCTGCACGAGGAGCCTTTTGCTTGTCTTCGTATTGCTTGGACTAGCAGCGCCTGCCCACGCGGGGGACGTGGCGGCAAATGAGAAAACTTCCGTTGCAGCGCACAATAAAATGTCGGGTCTGGCCTCGGCGGCGCAGGCTATTGCCGCGCAGAGCCTGACCGACGACGAACTCGGCATCGGCGACGCGGACACAGCCTTGAATGGCGTATCGGCCGCGGCGCTTGAAGTGACGGGTCGGGGCCTTTGGCGGAATCATCTTGCCAACGCGAATTACGCGCGGCAGCTTCGCTGCTTGGCCGAAGGCATGTATTTCGAGGCCCGCGGTGAGCCTTGGCGCGGGCAGTTGGCTGTCGGCCGCGTGATCCTGAATCGCGTCTCGAGCAAGCATTACCCCGACAGCATCTGCGATGTGGTCTACCAGAACAGCCATCTCCACAATCGCTGCCAGTTTTCCTTCGCTTGCGACGGCAAGGCCGACGTAATCCGGAATGCTAAGGTCTGGTATGACGTGCGCGGCTACGCGGCATGGCTGTTGGCCAATCGGCCAAACGAGCGTGAGGTCAGCGAGTATCGGGTTCTGGCATCGCTCCAGACCGCGACGCACTACCACGCAGACTATGTGCAGCCGCATTGGGCTGAGCATTTCGAACTGACCGCGCGCATCGGCCGGCATATCTTCTATTCCGACCCCAGCGCCTAATCCCGCATGGCGAGGGACGGCCCAGCAAGGCCGTCCCCCCTTGCAATTCAACATGCAATCCGTATCTCTAGGCCGTTAGCATCTTCCTTTTTACGAAGACGGGAGAGACCTATGCGATGGCTTTTTATTGCGCTTGCGCCCCTCGCACTTGCGGGCTGTGTGACGGAGCAGGGCCCCGCATTGCCGATGACGCTCGCTCCCACGGAAACGGCGAAGGCGGCCTGCCTGACCTATGGCGACACGCCCACGTTTGGCGAGTGTAAGCCGCAATCGGCCGCCCAGGGCCAGTAGTCCAGAACAGGCGGCAGCGCCAATCGGCCGAGGCAACATCACGGCATCACGGTCGGACTGGGCGTGGCAGCCAGGGTGTCTTAGCAGCCGGGGCGGCTTGGCAGCGATTTCTGCTGGGGATGGGCCTGTCATAAAGCACGTGAACGCTTGCTGGGCAGCTCGTGAACGGCTACCACAACACGCCATGATTGCACCCTGTGACGGGCGTCTGCGCGGCTTCCGCAGCCATTCGACGGAGCGCTGCGAGAAAGACCAGCCCTCAAGACCTTATCAGTGCGCAGGGCTCGGAAGAGCCCAAGCATGAAACGCCGGGCGATGTTCAGCAGTCGCCTGGAGCGCCGCAGGCAGGTGCACCGCTTTGCGCGGCTGGTGGGCGTGACGGTGTTCGTCTGCGGGCTTGTTCTTGTCGGCGTCTTTGCTGTCCAAGGACTGGATTTTCTCGGTAGCGCCGAGGCGGATCGTCTGCCGCTTGGCGCGGTCGTGCTGGGAGCCGTGGGCGCTGTTCTGGCGCTCTCCCTGATGGCCTATTTTGCGGTGCGTCTGTTCAGCCGGATCGACTAGCGTCTACGCTGCCCGTCGCATTGAGACAAGTGACGAACTCCCCCCGACCGATCTAGACTGTGCGCCCGCACCATGACGCGGGACAAGGGAGGGACTACCAATGGATCTAGCTGGTCTGCTCGTGCAGGCCGTCTCGGGTGCTGTCGGTGGCAGCGCCGTGGGGGCGGCCGCGAAGAACTATTCATTTGGAGCCGTTGGAAATGCGATTGCCGGCGCGGTCGGCGGCGGAATCCTGGGTCAGCTGGTGGGCACCTATGCCGGTCAGATGATCGAGGGTTGGGTCGGCGATATCGTCGGCGGCGGCGTAGGCGGCATCGTGCTGACGCTGATTGCGGGTCTCATTCGCAATATGACCGCCAAGTAAGGGAACCACACTGACCGGAACGGGGTCTTGTCGGGGCGCCGTTCCTTTTCTTCTCAACCGCACGCCGCCCAATAGATAGGGCCATCACGAGGTGAAGGATGGTTGAGTCCGAGTCCGCTACCGGTCTGACATGGGTTCCGGAAGGCGAGGGGCCGGCGTGCGGTTCGAACGATGCCACGGTGCAGGCGTTGCGGCAGCTTGTTCACGAGAAGAACAAGAAGGCCGTGCGCAAGGCACTAGAGCCCTGGCCGCCTGAAGACATCATGGAGCTCCTCGTCAGGCTGCCTCTCAAAGCTGCGCGCAAGCTCCTGGACATCCTGCCGGA
>JARRPE010000196.1:0-6162 GCA_037383205.1 Methyloceanibacter sp. | reverse complement strand
TTTGATCATCCCGTCGAAGCTTCCGTCCGTGGTCAGGTCCGTGACACCTTGGCTGAAGCCCGGCATCAACGACAGGCAAGGTGACTTCTTGGAGAAGGCGACGAACATCTCCGCTGTCAGCAACGCCTGGTCCAGCGGGACGACCTTGTCCTTCAGCCCATCCTTTGCGGCTTCGGCCGTTCCGGGATAATATCCCGCGATCACATAGTCGGCCTGCCCCGACACCAAATCCTTGAAGGCCTCGGCAAAGCCGTCCACGCGGGTGACATCGAGCTTGTCCTTCATGAAAGCGTCGAAGGCGTTGCCGTAGCTCTCGCCCTTGTTCGTCACGCCCTTCTTGCCGATCAGATCGTCCTTGCCCTTGAAAGGGAACTCCTTGCCCTTGGCCACGAAGACCGCCACGTCGTCATACATAAAGGCGGGCTGGACGTAGTCGAGGTAACCGGCACGCTCATCGTTGTAGTAGATGCCGAAGATGAGATCGGCCTTACCGTCGCGCGTGGCCGCTTGCGCTTCTTCCCAGGTGCCCATGTATTTTGACTCGAGCGGCACTTCGAGGGTTTTCGCGATCGCCGCGACGAGATCGGGGGCCGCGCCGGCGATGTTGTCGCCGTCCTTGAACGCGATCACCGGATAGGCCGGATGGCCCGTGGCCGTAATCTTGGTGCAGCTTTCGTCCGCGACGGCATTGCTGCAGGCAAGTCCAAGGGCGGCAAAAATAGCGAAACAAGTAAATTTGTTCATCATTGAAACCCTCTAACGACCCATCTGTGTCTTGATACGATCCACCTCGGCTTGTGAAATCTTTCCAGCACGGACGAGTGCTTTGACGCACGCCGGCGACAAGCTCGGACCGGCCTTCTTCATGCAAAGATTGAGCGCCGAAGTTTGCAGCCCGTACTCGCCGCAGAATTTTTTGTAGTCATTGACGCAATACGTCTCCATGTCCTTGGAGATTTTGCCGGCCTGTGCCCATGCCGCCGACGGGCTCGCACCCGCAACACACGCGAGTACGGAAAACAAGATCGCCGGCCTCGAACAAGTGAATCTCATCAAGTGCCTCCTCTTTGGTTATCTCTACGGTATGCAGTGCCAACAGGGCCGTTTGTGGGCGAGCACCCGGCCTTCCGAGACTTCTTGCGGAAATCTTGCTCGTGCAGAGACCTCGACCCGGAGACGCATGCCGATATGCGGACAACTTCGAGAGCGAAGCTTCAGCTACTCGACACCGCTCTGGATCGCCGCCTGCACGGCCGCATCAGGCTTGCCGAGCCATCGGCGCTTGCCGTCGCTGATCAGTAGTCCCCAAGCCTGCCGGGCCTCGGGGTCGAAAAGCGCATAGACTTCGTTGCCGCCGCAATCGTGCGGCTTGCAGATCCAGCCCAGCGTATAGGAGCGCCCCGCCACGGTAATCGTCTTCACGGGCGCGGCAACGGCTCCTTGCGTCTTGGTGAAGGTGTTCACCCACGCCGGCAGCTTTTCGCCCGCGACCATCTTCTTCCAGGCCGTGAGATAGGCCGGTTGCTGCTCCATCAGATCGGGCAGATACCGCTCCTCCGGCGCCTGCGCCATCGCCGGCGCGGCTCCAAGCAGGACAATAGCAAGCAGCACTCTCGTAAGCATCGGTTTCACCCTAACGAAGACAGGAAGCCGACCTTAGCATGCGGCTCCCGAAGAAGAAGCAGCGGCCAGACCCGCGCGGATCATTCTGGTATGGCATGGCCTCGGTCTAGGTGGGTGACGGCACCACACGCGGATGGAGCGGCGTGTTGCGTGCCATAAAGAAGGCGTGATGGACGACAGCACGGAACACGACGAGGCACACAGGCGGCGGCGCAGGGAAGCACGCATCATTGCGCCCGTTCGCGATACCCTGCGCCGTGCCGCCTTGCTCTCCGTCGCCGCCGGTCTCATCTGGCCCCTTCAGGCCGCGCTGATCGCCTGGATCATCTCGATCTGGGTCACGGGCGGGGGCTCGGACACCGGCGCGGCCGACGACACGCTTCTAGGCATAGCCGGCTTCGTCGTCCTGGGCATCGTGCGGGCCGGTCTCGACCGCCTCTCGGGCCGGCTCCTGTTTGACGCCGCCGACCGGACCATCGCCCGCGAGCGCGAAATTCTGATCCGCCGCGAAGCGCGCAACCCGTCGGAGGCGGGATCGGCCGAGGTCGCCGCGCTGGCCGTACAGAAGCTGCCGCTGTTGCAGGCTTGGGTGACGCGTTACCACGTGGCCATGATGCGCAGCGCGGTCCTGCCGCTGGCGCTGGCCGCACTCGCCTTCACGGTGTCCTGGGCCGCTGGGCTGATCCTTCTGATCTCCGGACCGTTGATCCCGCTCTTCATGGCGCTGGTCGGCATGGCGGCCGAGGATGCCTCGCGTCAGCAGATGCGCGAAATCGGCTCCATGAACGACATGCTCATGGAGCGGCTCTCGGCGATGCTCGACATTCGCCTGCTGGGGGCAACGGAACGGGCCGCGCTCGACTTCGAAACGCGCGCCGAGAGCCTGCGCGAGAAGAGCATGGCGGTGCTGCGCATCGCCTTCCTGTCCTCGACGGTGCTCGAACTCTTCGCAGCCATCGGCGTGGCGATGATGGCGGTGTACGTCGGGTTCTCGCTGCTGGGCGAGTTGAACTTCGGCACCTGGGGCACGCCTCTCAGCTTGCGGGAAGGAATATTCCTGCTTCTGATCGCGCCGGAATTCTTTCAGCCGATGCGGGACCTTGCCGCCGCCTGGCACGACCGGGCGGCCGGCTACGCCGTCGTCGCCGACCTGGATGCAGCTGATGAAGCACAGCGTCTGGCCTTGGTGGGGACGGGGACGCGCTCGTCGCCCCTCGAGGGCCCGGCCTCCATCACGCTGTCGCACGCCGTGGCGGACTTACCGGGCCGCGCGCTTCCCCTCCCCGACCTCAATCTGAAAGCGGGCGAGTCCGTCGCGCTGACCGGCACCAGCGGGTCCGGCAAGACAACGGCACTCGCGAGCCTCGCCGGCCTCGTACCGCTGACCGCAGGCGCCATCACGGTCTGCGGGCGCGCCCTCGATACGCAAACGGCGGACGCCTGGCGCGCGCGGCTCTCGCTCATCCCCCAGCAGCCGCATTTTCCCGACGAGACGCTTGGCGCTTGGCTCGACCCGGACGACACGGGACGCGACCCGGCCCCCGCGCTCTCTATCGCCGGCGCGCGCGACGTCGTCGAGCGCTTGCCGCGGGGCCTTGGGACGACACTCGGCGAGACCGGCGGCGGGGTGTCGGGCGGCGAGGCGCGCCGCCTGATGATCGCGCGGGCGGCACTGGACGATGCCGATGTGATCCTCGCGGACGAACCGACGGCGGATCTCGACGCGGAGACCGCCAAACGCGTTATCGAGGCGCTTGTCCGGCTCAAAGACCAAGGCCGGACAGTGATTGTCGCCACCCACGATCCCGCGCTGGCCGGTGCCATGGACCGCGAGGTCCATTTGCCGCTTCCACCCGCGCCTGACGCGTCCGAGGAAGCATCATGACGGCCATCCTCCATCACGGCATCGGGCCTTGCCGGGATCGCCGGAATCGGCATCGCCTTCGACTTCTTTCGGCCCTCGGCGGGCGTCCGGTTCCTGGCTCTCGGCCGGGCCGCTGCCCGCTACGGCGAGCGCCTGCTCACCCACGACGCCACGTTACGCGCACTGGCGAAGCTGCGCGTGCGATTGCTGGAACGGGAGGCAACGCGTAACGCGCGCGGACTCATGCAACTCCGCAGCGAAAGCGTGCTGACGCGCATTGTCGCCGACGTGGATGCGCTGGACGGGCTCGCCCTGCGACTGCTGCTGCCCGTCCTCGCGGCACTGCTCACCCACGCCGTGGTCTTCTGGGTTCTGGGATGGCTCGTCGGCTGGCCCATGGCCTTGGCCATCCTGATCGGCTATGTGCCGTGCGCAGCGCTGATCCTATGGCGCCTTGGCCATCGCGGCTTGGCGCCATCGCATGCCGCGGAGGTCGAAGCGCAAAGCCTGCGCAGAGGGCTGATCGACACCATCCGCGACCGCGAAGCGCTGATCCTGCGCGGCCGCATCGGTGCGCGCGAAGAGGCTCTCTTGGAGACGGACCGCAGGCTCAGAGACGCCGCGCGGCAACTCGACCAAGCCGAGCGCGCGGCCGCGTTCCGCTTGAGCGTCCTCGTCACCCTCGTTGCCGGGACAGCGCTCGCGATCGGTTGCTGGCTGGTGTCGGACAGAAGCACCGGCGCGGCGGTCGCGGCGATCGGCGTATTCGTCGCCCTTGCGCTCGCGGAGACGGTCCTGCC
Source organism: Methyloceanibacter sp. (assembly GCA_037383205.1). Classification (GTDB taxonomy): domain Bacteria; phylum Pseudomonadota; class Alphaproteobacteria; order Rhizobiales; family Methyloligellaceae; genus Methyloceanibacter. The sequence goes on along the minus strand of JARRPE010000196.1, from coordinate 1,875 downwards.
GTTGCGGCGCGGCTTCGCGGAACTCGGGCGCATGGCCGGTGCCGCACGGCGGATCGGCGGCTTCGATACGGCCCAGCCTTCCACTTCGGCGACGCCATCGCACTTGCCCGCTCCGGCGTCGGCGTCTTCCGCCTCCGCGGCAGACGCGCCCATCCTCACGATTCGGCGGCCGGATTTCAGCCTCGACCTCGGCCCCGGCGAAGCCGCCGCCATCACGGGGGCGAGCGGCATCGGCAAGACGACACTCCTGCTGCAAATCGCCGGGCTGCTCGATCCGCGGCTCCAGGACCCCGGCCATGAGATCGCCGTACTCGGGATACCCCCACGCGATTGGGACGAGACGGCGTTTCGGGACTTCGTCACCATGGTGCCCCAACGCAGCGCGCTTCTGCGCGGCACCGTCCGCGAAAATCTGGCGCTCGCCGCCGATGCGACCGACGCGGAGATGTGGGCCGCCTTGGCGGCGGCGGACCTCCACCACACGTTCGATGGGCGCGGCGGGCTGGATGCACGGCTCGGCGAAGGCGGCGCCGGCCTTTCGGGCGGGCAGGCGCGGCGGTTGTGCCTCGCGCGGGCCGTGCTGAAGCGGCCGCGCCTTTTGCTCCTCGACGAGCCCACCGAAGGGCTCGACGATGAAAGTTCAAACCTCGTACTTATTGGCATTCGCCGGGCGCTGCCGGATTCTGCTATTGTGGCGGCGCTTCACCGGGGCTCAGGCCACCCCGTCTTCGGGCAGCGACTTGGTCTGGCAATTCGGCCCCACAATTGAGGTATGTCACAGTGTCCCTGTGACAGGGTGTTAAGAGCGTCCCGCGCGCCGTGACTGTATGGTCGGGAAGCTGAGAAGGCGCAGTACAATCTGGGAGACCGTTTGTCATGGAACTCGGTGTCGTCGAACTATCGCGACTGCAATTCGCGATGACCGCGATGTATCACTTTCTCTTCGTCCCGCTGACGTTGGGCCTGTCGATCATCGTCGCCATCATGGAGACGGTCTACGTGATGACCGGCAGGCCGATCTGGCGGCAGATGACCAAGTTCTGGGGCACGCTGTTCGGCATCAACTTTGTTCTGGGCGTCGCGACGGGCATCACCATGGAATTCCAGTTCGGGATGAACTGGAGCTACTACAGCCACTATGTCGGCGACGTTTTCGGAGCGCCGCTCGCCGTCGAGGGCCTGATGGCCTTCTTCCTCGAGGCGACCTTTGTGGGTCTGTTCTTCTTCGGCTGGGACAAGCTTTCGAAAGTCGGCCATCTCACGGTCACGTGGCTCGTGGCGCTCGGTTCGAACCTCTCAGCCCTCTGGATCCTGATCGCTAATGGCTGGATGCAGAATCCGGTTGGTTCCGTTTTCAATCCCGACACGATGCGGATGGAAATGACGTCGTTCTACGAGGTCCTGTTCGCGTTTCGGCCTGGTACCTACTGAAGGACCGGCATGTGGAATTGGCGCGCCGGTCCATCTCGGTCGCGGCCGCGTTTGGCCTCGCCTCCGCCCTGTCCGTCGTCGTGCTTGGCGATGAATCGGGCTACACGGCCAACCACACCCAGAAGATGAAGCTCGCGGCGATCGAGGCCATGTGGGAAACGGAGAAGCCGCCGGCATCCTTCACCATCATCGGCTTCCCGGATCAGGAGGCCCGCGAGACCCACTACGCCATCCATATTCCCTGGGTCATGGGCATCATCGGAACGCGGTCACTGACCGAGCCGATCCCAGGCATCAACGAACTGGTCGACGAAGCGCAAAGGCGCATCGAGAGCGGTATCGTGGCCTACGACGCGCTGATGAAAATTCGCGCGCAGCGGGAAGAGGCTCGCGCAAGCGGCGCCCGCCCCGATAAGGACGCATCGGCCGTCACGATCTCGCCGG
>JARRPE010000195.1:0-3628 GCA_037383205.1 Methyloceanibacter sp. | reverse complement strand
CCACCAGCGGCGCAAGCTTCCTGCAAGAGTCCTGGACCAAATCGCCTTCAATGCGCAGTGCCGCGGGCAGCACAACACCCTCCTCTTTCCAGTCCTCGGCGAGAAGGCCCGTGACAAACCGCACATAGGCGCGGGTCTCACCAGGCAGCGTGCTCTTACCGTCCAGCCAGCCATTCACCCGCTCTTCCCCTGCGTTGTACGCCGCGGCCGCCAATCCGAAATTGCCGAACATGCGCTTGAGATCGGACAGAAGGCTCGCCGAATGCCTGATAGCCGCGATCGGCTCGAACGGATCGTCGAGCCCGCGCCGCGCCGCCGTGGCCGGCATGAACTGGGCGATGCCTTGGGCGCCTTTGGGACTGACCGCGTTCGGATTGAAATGGCTCTCGCGCCAAATGAGGCGCACGAACGGCATGGGCGGCAACCCGCGCTGCTCGGCCTCCTGCTGCATGTACGGACATACGATCTCGACGAAGGGACGCGGACCGGCCGCGGCAGCGCCAGCGGCCTTGACGCCTGCGGCGACGGTCGACGCGGACTCAGCGGCAGCATGGGCCGGCAGTGCGCCGCCAATCAGAAAGACCGCTATGGCGAAACTTGTCCGAACTCGGCGCATGATCCGATCCCGTGCCTGAGGTCCGCTGCGACGTCCGAGATTATAAGACCGAGACGCTAGGACGATAGCCGGCGCCACGCACTGACGATAGCTGGCGCCACGCACTCAAGATGGCCAGGCTCCAAGCGCGAAGTCGACCACCCGCTCCAGCTCCTTGCGTGTCGCGCCGCCAGAGGCCTGAACCGACATGCCTTGCGCCACGGTCGTGATAAATCGGGCAAGCGCGGCGGGATCGGCATCGTCGGGCAGTTCGCCTTCGGCCTTGGCCCGTTCCAGCCGTTCGCGAAGTTCCCGTTCGCTGTCCTCGCGCTTGGTCTTCAACATCTCGCGGATGCACGCGCCGTGCTCGCCCCCGCCGGCAATCGCCTGGACATAGAGACAGCCGGTCGGGCTCGATTTGTCGGTGAGGCTCCGGGCAGCATCCCGGAGAAGCGCCTCGATGGCCTCGCGTCCCGTCGGCGCGGCAAGAAGGGCCGTGCGCCGCTCCGCATAAACTTCGGCGTAACGATCCAGCGCCTGACGGAACAGCTGCTCCTTGTTTCCGAAGGCCGCATAGAGGCTTGGAGGATTGATCCCCATGGCCTCCGTCAGGTGGCAAATGCTCGCGCCCTCGAAGCCCTGTCGCCAGAAAACCTCGAGCGCCCGGTCCAGCGCCTGGTTCTTGCAAAAGCTTCTCGGACGGCCGGCGGCCACGATTTGCGCTCCTCTCAAAGTATCGATCCCTAGCACCTCCCCAATTTTTAGTGCACGTTATATAATGCCCTTGACGGCGCGGGTCCAGGCACTTATTTAGCGTTCACTACATATTATGAGCGGAGTGTTGGACCATGTCGAAACTGCTTGAGGGTAAGGTCGCCCTCGTCACCGGCGGCTCACGCGGTATTGGCGCCGCGATCGCCCGGGCGCTGGCCAAAGACGGCGCGGACGTCGCCATCAGCTATGCGTCTTCCAAGGATCGCGCGGAGGCCGTGGTCGAGGAGCTGAAGGGTTTCGGCGTACGCGCCAAGGCTTTTCAGGCCGACCAAGGCAAGACCGACGAGGTCGGCAACCTCGTCGCGGCGGTCGGCGCGCATTTCGGCCGCGTCGATATTCTCGTGAACAACGCGGGCGTTCTGGTCCTGGGACAGGTGCATGATCGCGCCAACAATCTCGACGCGCTTGATCGCATGTTCGATGTGAATGTACGCGGCGTCGCCGCGGCTGTGCGGGCGGTGGCCCCGCTGATGGCCGATGGCGGGCGCATCATTTCCATCGGCTCCGTGGTTGGAGAGAGCACGCCCTTCGCGGGCGCGGCCGACTACAGCGGCACGAAGGCCGCTCGGCTCGGCCTAAGCCGCGGCTGGGCGCGCGACCTCGGCCCCCGAGGCATCACCGTCAACACGGTGCAGCCCGGCCCTATCGACACGGACATGAATCCGGCCGAGAGCGGCGAGTTTTCCGACGCGCAGAAGGCGTTCACGGCGCTCGGCCGTTATGGCACGGCCGACGAAGTCGCCGCCGCTGTCGCTTTTCTGGCCAGTCCCAACGCGAGCTACATCACCGGATCGGCGATCACGGTGGATGGCGGTTTCAACGCGTAAGGATCACGGCAACGGTCATGCAACGGAAAGGAGGTTCCGATGATTGAAGTCAGGCCCTTCGAGACCCTTGGGCGCGCGGATCATGGCTGGCTGAAAGCCAATCATCACTTCTCTTTCGCGCGCTACTTCGATCCCGAGCGCGTGAGTCACGGCGCCTTGCGCGTCTTGAACGATGACGAGATTGCGCCGAACACGGGCTTTCCGCCGCACCCGCATCGGGAGATGGAGATCATCACCTATGTGCGGAACGGCGCGATCACCCATGAGGACAATCTCGGCAATCGCGGGCGCACGGAAGCGGGCGATGTGCAGGTCATGAGTGCGGGGCGTGGGATTCGTCATGCGGAGTACAACTTCGAGGACGAACCGACGACCTTGTTTCAAATCTGGATCGAGCCGGCCGTCGGCGGCGGCGCCCCGTCATGGGGCACCAAACCCTTCCCCCGGGCGCAGCGTTCGGGGGAGTTCGTCCCGCTCGCCTCGGGCTTCGAGGGCGACACGGAGGCACTGCCGATCCGTGCGGAAGCGCGGGTTCTCGGCGCAACGCTCAAGGCCGGCGAAACCGCGGAGTACCGCATGGGTACGCGGCGGCACGCCTATCTGGTGCCGGCCGTCGGCAAAATCGAAGTCAACGGCGTCGTCGCCAATAGCCGTGACGGCGTCGCGATCACCAACGAGACCGTCGTGACGGTCAAAGCGATCGACGACTCGGAAGTCGTTTTGGTCGACTCCCCTTAAGTCCAGGGACCTCCCCATCCCCCTGGGCGACCGGGGCGGCGTCTAGCCCACGAGGCGCCGCCCCACTTTTTCTGCAGGTTCAGCCGAGATAGGGCCTGAGGCCCAGATAGCTGAAGAACACCAGCACGACACACAGGGCGACAACCGTCAAAGGCCGGTTCGCGAATTGCTGCCCGACCCAGGTACGGCGCCCGTTGAAGACGAGCAGCGTTACCGCAAGGATCGGGAAGAGCCAGGCGCCGATCACGGCGTAGAACATCTGCACGTCGCGGAACCGCCAGAACAGTCCCAGCATCGGCACGGTCGCGATGGCCACGAGGAAGATTCGATAGGGCTTCGAGTTCGTGTCCATTCTTCTATCGGTATCGCGCGTGCCGTTGAGAAGCGCCCAACTGTCGGCGAACAGATAGGGCACGGATTGCCACACACCAAGCAAGCTCGAAAAGACAGCGCCGAAAGTCCCTGCCAGGAACAGCCATTTGCCCGGCGCTCCCATGACCAAGTCCAGGCGCTCCGAGAGCGTCACCAGCAACTGCGCACCGCTTCCCTCGATGTTGACGTTCGACCCGATGATCACCATCGCGATCCCGAAGATCGCCGTCATCGCGTAACCGATGAAAAGGTCCACGCGGCATGTCGCCAGGTCCTCCGGCGCATCCCGGCCCTCCTCTCGCAGCCAGTAGCCGTAGCAGAG
>JARRPE010000194.1:0-3630 GCA_037383205.1 Methyloceanibacter sp. | reverse complement strand
GGATTGCATGGCCTCGACGGCGCTATGGGTCGATGAGCGGATCGCATCGATCTGCTTCTTGATGTCGTCGGTCGCCTTGGTCGTCTGATCGGCCAACGTCTTGACCTCGCCCGCGACGACGGCAAACCCGCGTCCCGCCTCGCCGGCACGGGCGGCCTCGATCGTGGCGTTGAGCGCGAGCAGGTTGGACTGAGCCGCGACGTCCTGAATAAGATCGACCACGTCACCGATGCGCTCCGCCGCTTCGGTGAGACTCTGAACCTTTTTATTGGCGAAGGAAACCGCCAGCTCCTCGGCCGTCGCCGCCACGGACTGCACATTTGCCGAAACCTCGTCCGATGCCGATGCGACGACAGTGACGCGGTCGTTCGTGTCGGTGGCGACGCTGGACAGAAGCCGCGCCGTATCGTCCATCTGCCGCGCGCTGTCGGCAAACGCACCCAGCAAGCCGGCGATGGAGCCGCGAAACTGATGGATGAGCTCCTCGGTCCGCCGCTGCGACGCAAGCCGCCCCTCGATTTTGCTGTCCAGCTCGCTCTGGTGCGACTCGCTCCAGTTCTTGGCATCGTCCTGAAATGTTTGGAGCGCGTTGGCCAAAACGCCGAGCTCGTCGCGGCGCGCCGTGTGAGGAACATCGCCGGCCGTATCCCACCTGGTGAGCCGCTCGATGACGGCGCGGAGATCCCGAACCGCACGGGGCAGCGACCGGCCGAAGAAATAGCCGGCGCAAGCGCCGAGGATCGGCGCGACCAGCAGCGCGATAAGAATTGCGCCGCCGACGCTCGTAAGCGCCATCTGGCAAACGATCGTCACGGCAACGGCGACCAAAGCCGTCGCCCCAAAATAGAAAGCAAATTTCTTGCTGAGATCCATCGGAACTCTCAATTCCCCTACAGCCGAAAAAGCCTGACGCGCGCGAACTGGCCACACCCGCGCGAAATTGTTCCCGCACACCGCGTTATCGGCCTAGCTTCGGCTGATTGTGGTTATTAGTCCCTTTAGCCGGGGGACGGATTTTCCGCTAACGCAGGGCCGCCGCGATGTTGCCGCCGTCGACGGTCTCCACGTGGCCGGTGGTCTTGCGGGCCTTGGCGAGGGCGAGGAAAGCTTGACCGACATCGTCGGCCGTCACCTCGGCCCGCAGCAGATTGCCGGCCATATAGTCGGTCTCCGTCACGCCTCTGGCCTCCGACCGCGCGGCGATCATCTCGTCCGTCAGCAAACCGCTTCTGATCCGGTCTGCATTGACGCCGTTCGAACGGATGCCGTCCGCGCCGTAGTCGAGCGCATATTGGCGCATGAGGAGCATGGTCGCGGCCTTGGGCAAACCATAGGGACCGAAATTCTGGCCCGGATTAACCGCCTGCTTGGAGATGTTGAACAGGAGCGCGCCTCCCGTGCCCTGCTTCAACATGATGGCCACCGCTTCGCGAGCCACCGTCTGATGCGCGAAGAAGTTCAACTCGAAGCTCTTGCGCAGCACCTCGTCCGGTACATCGCCGATGCGCCCCTGCCAAGCCGCGCCCGCGTTCGAGACGAGAATGTCGACGCCGCCGAAGCGCGCGCAGACGGCGGCGAAGGCGTTAGACACCTCACCGGGGTTCGTCACGTCGCAGGCAATGCCGATCCCCTTGACGGCGCGCGCGGCCTCCGCAGCCGCCTCGCCGTCGATATCGAGCACGGCGACCGCGGCGCCATCGCCGGCCAGCGCCTTGGCCGTCGCCGTTCCGATCGCACCGGCGCCGGTCACCACGGCCACTTGGCCTGTGAGCGGCTTTACCACTTGTTTGGCGAGCTTCGCCTGCTCCAGGCTCCAATACTCGAGAGCAAAGAGGTCGCTTTCAGGCAGCGGCTCATAGCGCCCGATGGCCTCGGCATCGGTGATCACGCGCACTGTGTTCTCGGCCAGATCTCCGGCAATGGCCGCATCCTTCGCTGAGCGGCCGAGCCCGAAGAGGCCGACCCCCGGCACGAGAACGACGCGCGGCATGGGATCGAGCTTGGTCTTGGTCCCGCCGACGGCCTCGTTCCCCCGGGCGAAATAAAGGTCGTACTCGGCCACATAGGTCTCGACAGCGGCCTCGACAGCCTTTGCGAAGTCATCAAGATTTCCGGATTCGGGCGCCGGCACCACGAGCGGCTTGTTCTTTGTCCGAATGATGTGATCGGGCGTCACCACGCCGCGCTGGCTGTAGGAGGCGAGTTCCGCCCCGTTCACATAGTCCAGAACGGCGGGGCTCGACCGGTACTCGGCGATAAACCGTACCGGCTCCTGACCAGGCCGATGGATGGCGCAGGCGCCGCGCAGAATCGGTGCGATCTCCGCGGCACTGGCCGGCGCGGCCGGAAGGTTTGCGCCCTGGAACACGACCGGACGCCCCTGACGCAGGCGGCTTTCCGCGAGCGAGACCATTTCGATCATGCGCTCGTAGGCATCCCTAGCGGTGTCGCCGAAGGTGAAGATGCCATGCTTGTGCAGGATCAGCCCTTCCACATCTGGCTTCTCGTCGAAGACATCGGCGGCCACTTTGGCAAGGTCGAAGCCGGGCGCGATATAGGGAACGATGCCCATGCGCCCGTTATAGACCTCGCGGGCAAGAGCCACACCGTCGGGCTGGTCGACGAGCGACAGGACCGCCGCCGCGTGAGCGTGATCCACGAATTTGTGGGGCAGAAACGCGTGCAGCAGCGTCTCCACGGACGGGTTCGGTGCAGCGGCGTCGAGAAGGTTGAGCCGCTGGCAGTTGACCATCGCCTCGTCGGAGAGCGCATCGAGCCCCCGCATTTCTCTCAAGGGACCGAGCTTCACGGCCGGCAGCCCCCACGGCTCGATTTCCGCCATGTCGGCGCCGGAGCCCTTCACCGCGATCACGTCGTGCTCCTGGCCGAGGTCGTCGACCGCGCGGGTCTTCACGGAGGTATTGCCGCCGCCATGCAGGACCAGCAGCGGGTCGCGGCCGATCAGGCGCGTGGTGTACACGCGCAGCGCGATATCCTCATTGACGCCCTCGGCGCCATAGGCCTCGACGGCGCGCCGCGCCTCGTCGTCATTCCATTGGCTTTTCATGGCGCGGGTTGTGGCAAGTTTCCGCCATCCCGGCAAGCAAAGAGAGAGCAATTTTGGTGACCCCAGAAGCGGTCCCGGCCACCCCCTGCCCAAAAAGGCTTCGGCTAGAGGTCAGAATCCTCATTTTCGCCCCAGGACGATACGGATTCGAAACAAATTCGGCTGGATAATCAGTCCGTAAGGGGCGCTTAGGGATGAGGGAGACATCGTCGTGGGCAGATTCCTGAACGCATACAAACCAGAGCGGCACTACATGCGCGGGCCCGGGCCGAAATGGCACGCCAAGCATACGAACTCGCTTCTAACCGCCGCCGGGGCACAGCCCGTCGTAGACCAAGATCCGGCTTCCAAGGAACTCTGGGCGACAGAGCTTCAGCTGTTGAGTTGGATGGCGCCGATGGCAGCCGCGGTGACGCTGGGCTTCATGGCCGTGATGGTGCTGGCTTAAGGCGAGCGCGGCTGCCGCTGAAAGCGCCGGCACAACGGATTCGACACGTGCGGGGCCAGACTTGGGGGTGCGGGCCTAGACTGCTGACAAACTTAGCAGATTTACGAGTTTCAAC
>JARRPE010000193.1:0-3636 GCA_037383205.1 Methyloceanibacter sp. | reverse complement strand
GGAAGATATCTCCTGAGCCCACAGCCCCGTACCGCGCAGATCAAGTAGAGCCGGAGCGGCTCGTCCTTACGATCCAAAGGATACACAAGAAGATTAGGGAGCCGACAAAGGCGGCAACGATGTCCCGAAGCGAAATGGAAATCGCTTCCAGACCTGGCCAAATACCAAAGAGCCGGAAAATTAGCCCCCCGATCAAGGCGCCTATCAGCCCGACGCCAAGTCCAGTCCAACGGCCGAGCCCCGCCCATTTGCCTGTAACCAACGTCCCAGCGAGCGTCCCAGCGAGCGCGCCGATGATCGCCCATACGACGAGTTGCGCCAACGTAATCGACATCCTTGCGTCCTCCAAAAAGCGTGAAGCGGCTAATTGTTAATCAGCCCTGTAATAAGTGATTTGCATGATCGAAGTGTAAGCCAAAGCAACACCAATGACGTAGGCAGCAGCGCTAGCGCTGAGCACATAAAGCCAGCCCTTGTCACGCGCCGCAAAAGTGCTGGGTAACAACCAAGACAGTTTGTTCAAGACGAGGTACCCGACAAACCCTACGATGACGACAGCCAGCAGGCCAACTACGCACAACCAGAGTGCTGTGTAGTCGCGGGCCTCGGCCTCCAGCTCGTCAGCTGGGAAAAGGCCATAGACCGCACCGATTGCGACCATGCCCAATGCTCCGATCTGGACCGCATAGGGGCATCCGAGCCAAAGCGTCACATTCCCCGATGTCATCCAATTCGGGCCCTGCAACGCCATTTGCAGATAATGGACCAGCGGTGGATAGCCGATGATCAAACCGAGAACGAACATGCCGAGCCCCCACCGGATGAATGACGCGGCCAGCAACGTGACTTCATTGACATCCTTTTTAGCCATCTAGCCCTCCTAGCTCCTATGTCAGCTGCGGCGCTTTAGCCCAAAGCCGAGGTGGTATGGTGTCCGATTCCGACTGCTATGCAGACGTACGCTTTGCCTCCCTCAACGCTTGCACTAAGGCTGCGAAGAACGCCTTCATGTCGATGACCTCATGGTCCGGGCCGATGTAGCCCTGGATAGGCCCGTGCGCGATTTCCCGCGCCTTGTCTTCTGTTGTGGGAAGCCCCTCTATTGCTTCCCCCCTATGAGCTTCAAGATGACATTGATGACTGTGGACGACTAGTGCCATCAAGTATCCGGCACCAAGGCCATAGACTACGCTTGCTGTCATATTGGCGCGGGGAGTGCCGTAGGGGGCGTTGGGTTGGACCTGACGCCCAGTATTCGTAATGCCAAAGCCAGCCGAAAGCCTTGGCTTCCGCGTAGGCAGCCTTCCAAGCAGCAGCCAAAAAGCTTAGTTCGGCCTGACTAGGATCGTGCCGAAGCAACCCATCCGCTATACGAGCGCCGCGCTCAAAACCACGCCTGTAGGTCACCGAAGAGCCCGAACAGGGGTCGCGAATGACAAGTCGGTCGGACAAGACCTCAATCGACAGCGACGACATGGCATCGCGCCTACGCAATGGGTCCAGAAACTAGGACAACGCCACTTAGTCTTTGAAGACTCCTGCCGCCGCTTTCAAGGCGTCACAAGATGGATGTCTCTTAAGTGCTAGAAGCTGACGCTACGGTAGCCCTTATTATCCCTTCGGCGAGTACCAAATGGGTGACGTGTAAGCCCGCTCCTGCTGCTTCAGCCACTTCTCCGGGTCGGAAAGCGCCTCTTCGGGCAGCGCAACATCAAGCGCCTTCCTATCATGCGCAAGCCAGCTCGGTGTCGGGATTTCTAGGACGCGCACGTAGTAGACGGCGCGCTGTTCCGGATCAAACTCCGGGTCTTCCCAATAAGCAGCCAGCACCGCGTCACCGATGCTGTTGGTGTAGCTGGCGTCGTCTAGGTCGACGGTGTCACCGACAGGCGTTTTGGCGCGTCCATCGTCACCTATTTCTCGTCCGTCGGAGACGGCGATGTCGAAAATCTTCTCCTGGGCTTTGCCATCATCATCGAGCCAGCCCTTGATAATTTGAATACGATCGAGATTGGCGCCGTCGGGGTCGCGAAGGGCTCGGACCATGAATTTTGGCGTGGCACCCTCGGGCGCTGGACTCAGATCACCGCCCATGGGTACGCCGCGCTGGTAACCCTGCGAAGCGAAGTCGGGGCGTTGGACCTCGTCGGGTGTGAAGTCCCAGCCCGCGAAGACACGCACAAGCATCCGAGTCCCGGTGGTGGCATAGACCTCCTTGCGCGCCATGGCATCCCAAAGCGCCTCGCGCGTGTTCTCTCGCGCCCACACACCTGCCAAACCGGATGCCGCGGACTGCCAGTGCCGGATCGTAAGCTCACCGTTGTTGTCGGGCCGTCGATCGGTCACGACGACATCTTCGTAGCGGGTCTCACCTGTTCCAGGCTCGACCCCGGAGAACTTGCCGAAGAAGTTCTCCTCTCGGGTTGTCGCTAGAGACGTGTGAGCGTCAGTCGATCCGATCATGCCGAATTTGAACGGATTGGCACCGAGCTTGGCTTCCTGTTCAAGCCCGAGTTTCAGGGCGCTGCGGGCGTATTCATGAGGAAGCATGTCCGGTGTCTTGGCATTGTAACCAAAATCGCCCTTGTCCCAGGTATAGTAGTCGGCGAACTCGTCCGTCGGCGATAGCAATGGGTGCGCTTCACCATCGCCCTTGATCTGGGTCACCTCGTAGAGGGGCTCCCACTTCATGCGACGCTTGGCATAGGCAGCATCGATCGGCTTGCCGGACATGGTCTCGACGGAGAACATCAACCCGTTGGATAGATTGCCGTTGTGCGGAATGGCAAGGGCGCGGCCGCCAGTCTTTGCTTCGTAATTTTCCAGAAAGTCCCACAGCTTTTCAGGATCCGTGGTGTCGTAGTTTGAAAGCGGCAGGATTTGAATTGCTTTGTCCTTGCCGTCCCGGAAGATCACATTGCGATGTAGGTTCTTGGTATCCGGTGATGAAGTCCACTCGAAGCCATGGAAGGCGGTAAACACGCCCGGCTCATTGTGCTCATCAACCGCGTTGATGATGCGTTCCCACATGGTCCGTATGAGCGCCGGATTCGGCATGGGATCCTTTCCGATCGCCATACCCTCCTCTCCCCACTTTGCGTAGGCATCCCACGCCTTGCCGCCTTTGACCAAGTCATGGACTTCCTTGCCCCAGGCATCCTTGAGGAGTTCTGGATTCGACTCCTCGATCAATGGTGCAAGACCCAGATTCTCTGCATGGTCGGCCACAACGAGGAAATCAAGCGGGCGGATCAGACGCGCACGAGTCCCGCTCGATGCCACGACCATTTCGCCCTTCGCGAAACGCAGAGCTTCGTCCGGGCCGAGCCTGTTGCCGATCATGCCGGCATCGGTGGAGTAAGACGTGTGCAGATGCGTATCGCCCCAAAACACGCGATTAGGATAACTCTGGTACAGATAGGGCGAGTATTCCTTCTCACCGATATCAATATCTTCTTTGGTGATGGCGACATCCTGCGCATACGCGATGGCGGGAAGTACGAGGCAGCTTGCGGCGACAATCACCAGACGCAATACGATGCGAATACCCATCTCTTTTCCTCCCAACGCAGACGTTTTTCTCATAAGCCCGCTGTTGACTAGCTGATCGGAGTCGCACTCCGTTTGTACAACGGC
>JARRPE010000192.1:0-3650 GCA_037383205.1 Methyloceanibacter sp. | reverse complement strand
TGCGGCCCGCCGAGCGCCGGCACCTGACGGTCGTTGGTGACGGACACGTGGCAGCACGCGCGAACATCGAACGGATCGATGAGACGCGGCACGGCGAGATTCTCGTTTCAACAAACATCACCGCGCACCCCGAGACGCTCTTGGCGCGTGCGAAGGAAGCCGGACTCCCTATCCGCTCCGTAGGCGAGGGTGCCCCCTACATCGTCCTCGACGAGGTTCGCTTGCACGGTATCGACTTCCGGCTCTTCGATCCTCGGGGCCTTTATCCCGAGAACGATCGCATGAGTTTCGTCTTCATCGAGAGCCCGCGGCATCATTTTCTCGACGGCCGTTTGGTCAAGGTGTCGGAGGAGGATGGCGCGACTGTCCTATCCTGCCCGGACCTACAGCTGAAATCCTATCTCGAGGATTGGACCGACTGTCTTTTCTCGTGGATACGCTTTTTCTTGATGGGCGATCTGTGGTGGTGCCGCCATGAGGAGCTGCAGGGCTATCACGATTATCGTGGCGTGTTCGAAGCGGTCCAAACCACCCGCGGCGGCGCGGAAGCGGAAGACGCCACCTTCGATGCGGTGCTGTCCACATTTACACAGCATGCGGAGCATTGGCGCTGCGAAGTGCAGCGGACGGCCTAGGGCCTGCCGCGCTAAAATCGTCCTTCGTCGGGAATATTCAGCTGGGCGCCACAGGCCTTGCAATGGACGGCGTCGATCTCGTGACGCTGCAGGCCGCAGCTCGGGCACGGGTAGCGGACTTTTTGCGGCCGCAGCAATGTTTGCAGCAGCCGCAAGAACAGCGTTACCCCGAAGATCATGATGACCACGGCGATAAGCCGGCCGAAGGAGCCGTGCAGCGTGATGTCTCCAAATCCCGTGGTCGTAAGCGTCGTTACCGTGAAATAGAGTGCGTCCACGTAATTGGCGATTGCCGGGTTCCGATAGTGCTGCGTCTCGTAGACGAGGCCCGTCGTGATGAACAAAAACACGACGAGATTCACGACGGCGATGATCGTTTCTTCATTGCGGCGGAAGAAGGGAAAGTCCACGCGCAGGGTCGCCATGAGTTGATAAGTATGCAGCAGGCGTAGCGTGCGCATGATCCGTAAGAAGCCCAGGCCCTCGCCGACAATGGGTGCAAGAAACGAAAGAATGGCAACGATGTCCGCCCAGGTGGAGAAGTGGGCGAATTCGCGGGCCGGGTGTGGACTGACCCAAATGCGTGCGCAGAACTCGGTCAGAATAAGAATGCCAATGCAGATATCGGCATACTCGATCCACTCTGCGTCGCGGATGAACGACGTCGCGATAATGAACGCGATGGTGGCTAGATCGAAGGCGAGGATGGCGTAGCGGAAGCGATGCGCCGCACGGCTATGGCCATGATAGAGCGCGCGCAACCGCTTTCTGACCGACGTCGGCTCCGCTTTGGATTTCTGCGGCTCATCGCGACTTTCAGCGGTCTTCGCCGCGTCAGCGTCTGACGTAGAAGCCGTCTTCGTCGAAGTGGTTGTCGTCGATGTCATTGGGCTGAATTGAAGTCCGGGTTACCCATGCCAAGTCTCGACAGTCAGTAATACAGGCCGGGATGCCGGGAGTATAGAATGAGCGGCCTGATGCCTTGTCATGCTGGGGCGTTCGAGGTGGAACGCCCGGCGCCCAGAAGCCGCAAGATCACGGCGGTGCCCAAACCCCAAGTCGCGTTCAGCATCATCGAGACGAGGTAGCGCGGCCACAGAGGGGGTCTGTCGAGGCCCTTAAGCGGCGGCACGACGAAGAAGGCCACCAAGGGCAGGGCGATGGCGCCGGCGAGGATCCACGACAGCCAATAACTCGAGCCGTTCAGGCGCCCGAGCAGTGGCGCGAGCGCAAGGCCCCATAACCCGCCCCAAAAGGCCTTGGATAACAGGGAAGGGACCCCGAACGGCGGTATGGCATCGGTCGGCCAGGCTGGCCGGCTGAGGGGAATGAGCCCGATTTGGTTGAAGGCGTACCAAAGGCTCTGGTGAAACAGCAGCGTCGCCAGGAAGCCGGCTACAAAGCCCAACAGCAGCAATCTCAACGGCATTCCAGCTCCTATCTCAACACGTCCAGTTGGGTCCCGCACGGTTGGCACCCAGTCTAGCGCCGAGGGGAAGCCTTGGCATCCACCGGGTACGCAGGTTCCCGTTCGGCAGGCTTGGACATCGTCACAGGAATGGCTTAATTCGGGGGCCGTATCGGGGAGATTTCATCCAGGGGGTAGTACCGATGGAGCGTGCGACAAAGAAAGCGATCAGGCGCTTTGCAATCGCCGGGGTCGCGCTGTTTCTTGGGCTCGTCTTCGTGCCGCTGTTGACGATTTTTTATCTCGGTTGCGGGCTGATCGACGTCATGCGCAACAAGCGCCGTGATGCCATGGTCTTCCGCAAATACTTCCTCGGAAACGGCATAACCACCTGGCTTCTGTCGCCGCTCAACTTGCTTGTTGATCTCTTCTGCTTCCGCAACAAGGGCGTCTACAAGCTCGACGACCTGCCGGCCGAATGGCGCGAAGAGGTCGATTCCGTCCTCGATGTTTTTCGTGAGCAGAAGGACACGATCCTCGCCGAGATCGACGAGACGTTCGAGGAAGGCCGCCGTGGCATGTATGTCTATGAGTGGTACGGCAAGCGCAAAGAGCATGCGGTCGATGCGCTGAAGCGTGACTACAAATACGTCAAGACCATCGCTGTTTCAGTCTTCTCCGGCCAGGAATCCACGTCGTTCCACTACGGACCCCTGCGGATGACCTTGCGTGTCCTGTACAACCTCACCCCCGTCGATACGGACAAGGTCTACATTCAGTGCGGTTGGGAGAAGCATTTCTGGCGCGACGATCCACTTTACATCTTCGACGACACCCTGATCCACCGTTCGGTCAACGACTACGATGCGCGGCGCTTCGTCGTCTTCATGGACATCACGCGACCGACGGCCTATCCGGAGCTGCTCAACAGGCTCATCGCCGGCGTGTCCGTCCTTGTCGAGCGCGCGAACGCGATGTTCTACAAGAACTGGAAGATGCTGCGCCCCGGCGCCAAGAGCACGAAGCCTCCGGCGCCGCATTCCGAGGCTGCGTAGACCGCGACCCGCGAAGGGTTCGGCCCGATGCTGACCGTGATCTCCGGGGGACAGACGGGGGCTGACCGCGCCGCGCTCGAAGCGGCGATTGCGACCGGCACACCGTATGCTGGCTGGTGTCCGAAAGGCGGATGGGCGGAGGATATGGTCGAGCCACCGGGCTTGCTGACCCATTATCCGAACCTCCGCGAGACACCGTCGGCCAAGCCTTAACAGCGGACGGACTGGAACGTACGGGATTCGGATGCGCTGCTTGTCTTTGTCGGCGACGGCGGTCTTGACGTCTCCCCAGGAACGAGGCGCGCGGTGCGATATTCGGAGAGCTTGGGCAAGCCTGTCGGCATCGTGAGCCTTGCGCAAATGGATATCGGGACGCGGACGGCAGCGTTCCTGCGTTCGTTTGCGGGAAAACCGGTCTGCATTGCGGGCCCGCGCGAGAGCGAGTCGCCGGGGCTCCAAGCCGGCGCCCTGTACGTACTGCAGCCCGTCCTTGCGACGCTGGCCTCCTAGGGGCCGCTTGCGACATTGCGGCCACCTGGGGGATCCTGGCTC
>JARRPE010000191.1:0-3655 GCA_037383205.1 Methyloceanibacter sp. | reverse complement strand
GAGGTGTATTGCAGCGAGTCGAGCGGGTCAGTGCCGCTACCGTAGTTCGTCCCCAGCAGGATGACGCTGCGGACTTCGGGCCAGAGCGCGCGGGGGCTCTTGCGGCGCGCCGCCGTATCCTTCAGCCAGCCCATGTCCCCTTCGCGCCCCTGCGCCAGGAACGCATCGAGCGCGGCGCCCATGTGCGAGGGGGCCTCGGCGCCGGTGACGCGCACGGCGTCGAAGCCAAGCGCGCTCGCGCGTTGCACAATCGCCCGTTTCAGGGATTGTCCCATCACGGCCGGCCGTGCGTTCGCGGCAGGGCGCGTGGCGCGCGGGTCCCGCGCTTCCAGCTCAGAAATCGAGGTCGGCATAGGTTCCGGCCGGAACGAACCCGGCGATCCGGTCCTGCAGCAGCGGGCGGAACGAGGGCCGGGATTTCACCAGTGCGTACCAGTTCTTTGCAGGTTCGAACTCTTCCCACGGCACCTCGCCGAGATAGTCCATGGCCGAAAGATGGGCCGCCGACGCCAAGTCGGCAAAGCTCATTGCATCGCCTGCGAGCCAGCTGCGCGTCTCCGTCAAATGGCCGATATAAGTCATATGATAGCGCAAATTGTCGTGCCCGGCCCGCATTGCCGCCATGTCGGGGGAGGCGCTTTGCGGCCCGAAGCGCCGGAACACTTTCTCCACGACCAGATAGTCGGTGACTTCCTCGTAGAACTTGTGATGGAACCATTCGACGAGGCGGCGGGCCTCGGCTCGGGCCGCCGCATCGCCCGGGAAGGGTTGAAAAGCGGTCTCCGGGCGCTCGTCCATGGTGTCGGACAGCCACTCCGAGATCGCATAGGCGCCCGCGATCGGGGCCCCGGCGTCGGGAAGGAAGACCGGGAGCGTTCCCGCCGGGTTCAGGGCGAGAAACTCAGGTCTCCACTCCCACGGCTTCTCTTCGTTCAGTTCGTATTCGACCCTGCATTCGGCAAACGCAAGACGGATTGACCTGGAGAAGGCGCATAGCGGATGGTGAAGAAGATTCGCCATAAAGGGCTTCGATCGCTATTCGTTCGGTAAAGGCGCCGGGCGGAAAATGAATCGCACCAGACGCGAGAGCCTCGTATAGAACCTGGGGCCAAGGCGAACAAGCGGCACGGGGTCTGCCGCTTCGGGGGATTGGGACCATGACCATAGAGCAGATCATCGTCATCGCGGTGGTTCAGGGGATCACCGAGTTCCTGCCCATTTCCTCTTCGGGCCATCTGGTCCTCGTCCCGCACCTGTTCCACTGGCCGGATCAAGGCCAGTTCGTCGATGTCATGGTGCATGTGGGCACGTTGTTCGCGATCCTCATCTATTTCTGGCGCGATGTGTGGAGGCTCATCGTCGGCGCGCTAGAGCTTTTCCGGGGCAAGGTCACGCAGGACGGCAAGCTGGCGATCTACATCGTGCTGGCGACTATCCCCGCGGTGGCGTTCGGTCTGTTTCTCAAGAAGTTCGGTCTCGGAGATCTGGAACGCAGCGTCACGATCGTCGCCTGGAACACCGTGATCTATGGCCTGCTGATGCTGGTTGCCGACATGATGGGCCGGCAAGAGAACACCATCGAGAACATGACGCTCAAGAGCGCGCTGATCATCGGCGTGGCCCAGGCGCTTGCACTGATCCCCGGCACGAGCCGGTCCGGCGTCACCATGACCGCCGCGCGCTTCTTGAACTACACCCGCCCCGATGCGGCCCGGTTCTCGTTTCTGTTGGGCATTCCCGCCATCGCAGGCGCCGGTGTGCTGACCGTCGGTGAGGCACTGGCCGCCGGTGACACCATCACCATGGATGCGGTGTATTGCGCGATCCTGACATTCTTCGCCGGCCTTGCGGCGATCGCGTTCCTGATGGCGCTTGTCCGCCGGATCAGTTTTCTGCCCTTCGTCCTGTACCGCATGGTACTGGGCGGCTTCCTGCTCTTCATGATCTACATGTAGTAAGTCCGGTGACTGAAACTCATCACGGCGGATGCGCTTGCGGCAACGTGCGTTACACGACGACAGGGGAACCGCGCCGGGTCAGCGCATGCGCTTGCCGCTGGTGTCAACGGCGCACGGGCAGCGCGTTCGGCATTTCCGTCTATTTCGACAAGGCTGACGTCTCATTCAGCCAAGGCGTCATGCGCAAATACAGGTTCAACTCGGATGCAGGCCGATGGATCGAAGCCGAGTTCTGCGAGACCTGCGGCACGACGGTGACCTGGACGCTCGAATTCCTGCCGGACTATCGCGGCATCGCCGGCTGCACGTTTGACGAGCCGACGTTCTGGTACAAGCTCCAGCGTTTCGGATACGCACGGACGAAACATGACTGGCTGAAGATTCCCGAGGGACTCGAAGTCTGTCAGGCAATGCCGAAATAGGCGAAGCAGGAGTTCGGCGCGCGCGTCAGGCCTTGTAGACGGAGAACTGTCCGCGCGGCCGGAACTGCTCCAGATACTCGGGCACGACGCTGGCGACCTGTACCGGCTCGATGCCGAGACCTTGCAGCGTCCGTCCGGCCGCTACGGCTTCTTCGCTGACCACGTTGTCGCTCTGAAGAAGTCGAACCTGATCGACAGTGAGCGGCGGGTTGGGGAGCCATTGCAGGAAGGCGCCTTGCAGCTTGGCGAGCCAGAACGGCAGCGGGATCAGCGGGCGCGAGCGCATCGTGTAGGCGAGCACGCGCTCCATCACGTCTTTCATGCTCAGCACTTCGGGGCCGCCGAGCTCGTAGGGCGCGTCCGTCTTCGTCCGGCCTTCGATGCCCGCGACGACGGTCTGGGCCACGTCGCCGACGAACACCGGCTGGAACTTCGTGTGACCGCCACCGATCAGCGGCAGTGCGGGGAACAGCTGCGCCATGGCGCCGAACCGGTTGAAGAACTCGTCCTCGGGGCCGAACACCACCGACGGGCGCACGATCGTGGCGTCCGGATAGACGTCTTTGACGGCCGCTTCGCCGGCCGCCTTGCTCCGCGCGTAGATCGATGGCGAGTCGGCGTCGGCGCCGATCGCGGACAACTGAACGAACGAGTGGCCTTTGCCGCCTTCGCGGCCATGGCGACATTGCGCGCGCCCTCATCCTGCACCGTCTTGAACGTCTGCTTACCCGAAGCAAACAGGATCCCCACCAGATTGACCACCGCATCGGCCCCCTCGGCCGCCGCCATGAGAGACACGGGGAACCGCACATTCGCCTGGACCGGCACGATCTGGCCGACGCCGCCCAGCGGCTGAAGATGACCGGCGAGGTCCGGACGGCGGCAGGCGACGCGGATCCGCGCGCCCGTGCGGGCGATGGCCCGGACTACGTGGCGGCCAAGGAATCCAGAGCCACCGTAAACGGTTACCAATGCTCGATTGTTCAGTTTGACGCCCACGGCAGTGCCTCATCTCTCATGGCGCTTCTCTTGGAGCTCGATTTCGCGGATGCAACATGCCACGAACGCGGGCCGCCTTGAAGGCGGTTCTTCGTCTCAATTGCCCCTGTCGAAAGAATTGACATTGCCCAGCACCAATCGTACCTGAACCCGTTCAAGCCCAGGTGGCGGAATTGGTAGACGCGCTAGCTTCAGGTGCTAGTGCCCGTATGGGCGTGGAAGTTCGAGTCTTCTCCTGGGCACCATTTCTCGGCTCGCCGTGCCGCGGCACGGCGG
>JARRPE010000190.1:0-6412 GCA_037383205.1 Methyloceanibacter sp. | reverse complement strand
GGCGCCAAACTGGCCGGCGGTGAGATCGTGGTGGACGGCGATGCCGGTATGCTGCTGGGCGCGCAGATGAAAAGCGGCAAGATCGCGGTGGAGGGCAGCGCGGGCGTATCCGCCGGCGCAAGCATGGCCGGCGGTGAGATCCGGGTACGGCGTGATGTTGGTGATCAAGCCGGCGGCGTCGCCTTCGGTGAGACATTCGGCATGAGGGGCGGCTTCATTGTCATCGGCGGCGATGCTGGTGCGCTCATTGGCGAGCGTTTGCGCCGCGGGCTCATTGTGGTTGGCGGTAAGGCTGGCGACTACGCGGGCGGCCGCATGATCGCCGGCACGATCCTGCTTCAGGGCGGTGCGGGCCGCTACGCCGGCTACGGTAACCGCCGTGGCAGTCTCATCTTTGCCGACAAACCGCGTCACCTCATGCCGACCTATGTCGACAGCGGAGTCATGGAATTCGACTACCTGCGTCTGTTGGAGACCTGGCTGCGCGAGCAGAGCTTGCGGATTCGCCTCGGTGGCCGCGCCCGCAGGCTCATGGGCGACATGGCCGTCCTTGGCAAAGGGGAAATGCTGATCCTCGAATGAGGCGCAGCGGGGTGGTAGACCTGGACTTGACGCCGGATGGACGCTTCCCCTTTATGCTGAGCGTTTGAGTTCGTTCGCCTTGCGCTTTTCCCATGACCTCTTCCTCCTTCGTTCTCCTCGATGACAGTCTCACCTCCGGTGAGCGCAGCCTGCTCTTCGAACAGGCCGAGGAGATCGTTTGTGTCGATCAGCCGGAGGACGTGGACTTCGGGCTCCAGCGCATTTCCGATGGACTTGCCCTGGGGCTCCATGCGGCCGGCTATTTCTCCTACGAGCTTGGCTATTGCCTCGAGCCGAAACTGGCGGGGTTGCTTCCCGCGGACCGCGCGATGCCCCTGTTCTGGGTGGGCCTTTATGGGCAGCCTCGGCGGATGGGCGACGAGGCTGTCCGGCACTGGCTCGGCGAGCGGGGAGGGGCAGGGCACGCCAAGATATCGAATCTGGAACTGTCCTGGAGCCGCGAAGACTATGGCCGCGCATTCCGGACCGTCCAGGACTACATCGCCGCCGGCGACGTCTACCAGATCAATCTCACGCAGAAATATCTGTTCGATTTCGAGGGGGATCCGATCGCGCTCTATGCGGCGCTGCGCCGGCGGCAACTCGTGGCCTATGGTGCGTTGATCGAAACGCCGGACCTCGCGGTGCTCTCGCTCTCGCCTGAGCTCTTTTTCCGGCGCGTTAATCAACAGCTCTCCACACGCCCCATGAAAGGCACCGCGCCGAGAGGCCGGACGCCACGCGAAGATGCACGCCTGAAAACCTGGCTCGCTATGGACGAGAAGCAGCGGGCGGAGAACCTCATGATCGTGGATCTCCTGCGCAACGATCTTGCGCGTGTCTCCCGCACCGGCTCCGTGGAGGTAACGGACCTGTTCACGGTCGAGACCTATCGCACCGTTCACCAGATGACCTCGGGCATCACCTCGGAGCTACGGTCGGACATGGAACTCGCCGACATGCTCCGCGCCCTGTTTCCGTGCGGGTCCATCACCGGCGCACCGAAGGTCCGGGCCATGGAGATCATCCGTGAGGTGGAGAAGGAGCCGCGCGGCATCTACACCGGCGCGATCGGGACGATCGCCCCTTCGGGCGAATGCCAGTTCAACGTCGCGATCCGCACGGCGGTCCTGTCGGGAGGGAGTGGGGAGATGGGTATCGGCGGCGGCATCGTCGCCGACTCGAAAGAAGACTCCGAACACGCCGAGTGCCTTCTTAAGGCGCAGTTCCTGACCGAGTCCGGCGGCCCCTTCGAGCTGATCGAAACACTGCGCTGGCAGAGCGAACGCGGCTATCACCTTCTGGAACGGCACCTCTTGCGTCTAGAGGCATCGGCAGCGTATTTCGGCTACCGCTACGACCGGGACACGGTGATTGCTGCCTTGGATGCGGAGGCCGAGAACATCACCTCGCCTGTGGCCATGGTGCGTCTGCTCCTCTTCGAGGATGGGACGGTGCAGGTCAGCTCGCGCGAGATTGAATTGCCGACCAAGGACACGGTCTGGCGTTTCGTCATCTCTGACTTGCGTGTCGACGAGACGGACCCGTTTTTTTATCACAAGACCACGCGGCGCCAGTTCTACGACCGGGAGATAGAGCGCCAGAAGGAACTGACCGGGTGCGACGAGGTTGTTTTCCTCAACAAGCGCAGTGAGCTGACGGAAGGCACGCGGACAAATCTCTTTATCGAACGCGATGGGCGGCTATTCACGCCCGCTCTCCGCTGCGGACTTCTGCCCGGCACGCTGCGGGAAGAATTGCTGGACCTTCCTCGGGCCGCTGCAAGCGAAACCGTTCTGACGGAAGCCGACCTCGAACAGGCAGATCGCATCTATCTCGGCAATTCGGTCCGGGGGCTCGTCCGGGCCGAGTTGTTGCGGGACTCCGATGATACCGGCGTGGATCGCGCGGACTGACGCCGCGCGTTCCTCCTCACGACGGACAAGACGAACCCAAAAAGGAATCGCCCAGATCCGACGACCTGGGCGATTTCCCGGTGTGCGCTCTGCGATCATCCCCGCTCGCAGGCTATTCAAAACGTCCTTGATCAGGTCGTCTTGGAAGTCTCGTCGCTTGTGCTGTCCTTCGGCCGCTCGCTCTGAACCTTTTCAGCGGCCTTGCCGAACGATGCAGCAATCTCAGACCAGGCCCTGAGGAAGCCGTGGCCCACCTCCTGTGCGCCTTGGCGCAGCGGCTCGGCGCGGGTCCATAGCTCACGCGCCTTGTCCTTGGCCATGGCGGCCGACTTCTTTCCGCTCTCCGTCAGCGAGGCTTGGGTCTGGTTCGCTTGATCCAGGGCCATCTTCTGGAGTTCCTCGATCTCCGCGGCCGTCGTATTGCGGTAGGCATTGGCGCGGCTCATTACGTCCTGGAAACGCAGCTCCATGTTGCCGAGGACGGTCTCGCCGAGGGCGCCGGCGTGATCGCGAAGGGATTTAACCTGGTCACCGAGCGTTTCCAGCTCGCGCTTCAGATCGTCCCACTCTTTGTCGGCCTGTTTGGCTTTTTCGGTTCTCATCAGATTGTTTGTCATGTCTACCTGCTCTGTCTTTTGGACATCATCGGTCATGGCGGGTCTCTTGAGGTTTAGCCGAAAGATTGTTTGTCAGTCTGTTCGTAGCGCAATCAAGTGACGATAGGACAATTTCCCGCAACGCCTTAACTCCGGGGACACCGAATTGACCTCGACAGGCAGACGCATCGCGCTAGCTGCGTTACGGTCTGAACCTGCATCGGGGCGTGGATCAGCAGTCCCGGGACATTTCCAATAAGTCATAAACATTTGGTCTGTTTGGTCCGACATCAAGGGGGGCCGGTATATTTAAGGGGCTTCTAACGTACGCAGCCTGTCAGGTGGCATGCGCCGTTGGGGATGAGCCCTAGAGTTAGCGAGCCTCCAGAGATTGGGCTGGCCAGTGTCGGCTTGGCGGATGACGTCTCAAACTGTCGCAGGGGACCAATGCTAGGACAGATTCTCAGCGCGCTTCTTCCAGCAATCATCACCATCATGCTTGGCTACTTCGCCGCCTGGCATCACGATTTTTCGCAAGACGAGGTGCCGACGCTCAACCGCATGGTGATGACCTATGCCTTGCCGCTGGCATTGTTCGTGGGCGTCTTCGGCGCCGGGCGTGAGGATCTGCTCGCGGATTTACCGCTTCTTGTTTTTCTCCTTATCGCGGTCGTCGGCACCTATGCACTGGTGCTCCTGGTCGCCGTCTTTGTTTTCCACCACCCATGGGGTTTGAGTGCCCTTCGCGCGTTGATGGCCTCGGGGCCGAGCACGGCCTTCGTTGGCGTTCCCGTCCTGGGTTATCTCTACGGTGCGTCCGCCAACATTCCTATCGCGGTTGGCAGCATCGTCGTGGTGATCATGCTCTTGCCGGTGACGCTGCTGCTGCTGGGACTGGATGCGGCCCGCGCCGGGCACGCCACTGCCGGAAGCCACAACGCAACGACAGGGGACACGCCGCCAGTCAGTGTCAGGGGGACGGTGATCACGTCGCTCAAAATGCCGATCGTGTGGCTCCCGACCATCGGATTTATGCTGGTCCTCTCCGGCGTCGACCTGCCGAAGATCGTCGATCAGTCGCTGTCGTTGCTTGGACATTCCTCATCCGGGGTGGCTTTGTTCGCCTCTGGAATCATCCTGGCTGGCTACAGGGTGACGTTCAGCGTGCCGGTCCTCAGCCTCGTCTTCATCAAGAACGTGGCGCAGCCCGCGCTGGTCTGCGCGGGAATGCTGGCGCTGGGCTACAAGAATCCGATTCTGGGCCAGACCGTCGTCACGACCGCTCTCCCGGCTGTCGCGGTTGTGGTCATGCTCGCCGTCCAGTTTCGCACGGCCATTCCAGAAGCCGCCTCGGCGCTGATGATCAGCACGAGATTGAGCGATTCTGCGATACGGCGGCGGGCGCGGTTGACCCGGCTCTTGATGGTGCCGACAGCACACCCGGAAATTTCAGCGGCTTCTTCGTAAGAGAAACCGGCTGCCCCGACCAGGACGAGCGCTTCGCGCTGGTCGTCGGGGAGCTCCGAAAGAGCCTCCTCGAAATCGCGCATGTCCATGTGGCCGTGCTGCTCGGGATTGGAGGAGAGCTTGGCCGCGTAAGAGCCATCGACGTCTTCGACCTCGCGCTTTTTCTTGCGGCGTTCGGAAAAATAGGTGTTCCGGAGGATCGTGAATAGCCAGGCCTTGAGATTTGTTCCCTCCTGGAACGACGACAGGTTGTTCCAAGCCTTGTAGAGCGTTTCCTGCACGAGATCGTCGGCCCGTTCGCGGTCGCCGCAGAGCGAAACCGCAAAGGCCCGCAGGCTGCCGATTTGAGCTACGAGCGCGTCCTTGAGGCCCGGTGAAACGGTCTCTGGCAAGTCACTTGTCTCCGCTGTCGTCGAGATCCTTGAGAAGCCTCAGAAGGTGCTCGGGAACCGGTTCTTCGGCGACAGAGTCGAACACGGCTCGAACCTGTCGGCCGATATGAGCTTGGAGCGCGGGGGACATACTTGCATCCGGCTTTCCCGCAGGCTCGACGATCCCATCGCCTGGCCGCTGGGTGCTCTTACTGGCGTCGACAGACATGCGCCTTTGAGCCTTATCCTTATCGTCTTCGGTCACAACGGTTCCTTATCGGTACGATCAGCGTGCCGATTGTAACCGATTACCGCTGTACATCTGCACCGGAAAAACCCGCAATCCTCCAATCGGTTCCAAGACCGGAACGATCTTGCCAAATTTTCGTGGCAGCTTTGGGCTTTGCAGCGATCAGGCGCATTGTTTCTTTCGCCCTCGTGTGTGAGACAATGGGCGCTCGATTGCCCAGTATCTGACCCTCTTTGGGGGAGCACTATTCCATGCCGTTGTCTCAGACCATTGCGCCGCACTTGCCCTTGCTCAGGCGTTTCGCGCGTGCCCTCGCTGGATCCCAGACCGCCGGAGACGCCTATGTCGCCGCGACCTTGCAGGTCTTGGCCGAGGATCCGTCGCTGTTCGACAACAGTCTGGATCCCCGGGTCGCGCTCTACCGCACATTCGTCAGCATGTGGAATTCCGTTGGCCTGAACCTCAAGACCGAGGTCTTCGATCGGGGAGACTCGCCGGTCGACCGGCAGCTTGAGCAGATCACGCCGCTGGCCCGGCAGGCCTTCGTTCTCTGTTCGGTGGAAGGCTTTTCCGTTGATCAGACCGCCGACATTCTCAACACCACGCCGAGCAACGTCCAGGCGTTGTTGGACGACGCAGGCCGGGAAATCGCCGCCCAGGTGGCGACCGACGTCCTCATCATCGAGGACGAGCCGATGATCGCCATGGACTTGGAAGCGATTGTCGAGGGGCTGGGGCATCAAGTTGCGGGCGTGGCCCGGACTCACAGCGAAGCTGTCGACGCCGTCTCGAGCAATAAGCCGGGACTGGTTCTCGCCGATATTCAGCTCGCGGACGGCAGCTCGGGACTGGATGCGGTCAATGAGATGTTGCGCTCGTTCGAGGTTCCGGTGATCTTCATCACGGCCTATCCCGAGCGGCTCCTCACGGGCGAGCGCCCCGAGCCGGCCTTCCTGATCACGAAGCCGTACCAACCCGATACGGTCAAGGCGATCGTCTCCCAGGCGCTGTTCTTCGAGCAGACAGCCAAACGCAAGAGCTAACTGACGATGATGGGGTCGATGTCCAGCGACGCTAAATCTTGCCGAAGAACATCAGTAACAGCAGCAACAGGATGATCAGGCCGACCAACCCGGACGGGAACGCGCCCCATGCGCGGCTGTAGGGCCAAGCCGGCAAGACAGCGAGAAGAACCGCGACCAGGATGATGAGAAGAATTGTTGAGCTCAT
>JARRPE010000189.1:0-6515 GCA_037383205.1 Methyloceanibacter sp. | reverse complement strand
TGTCGCATGGCTCTGGTGTCAACAGATCAATTGCCCTATAGAGCACGGGCCGAGAACGGGAGGGACATCCCGGATCGAGCGATTTGCCGGGCACAGTGATCATCGACACGAGAGGCCCGAAGTCCGAAATGCAAAGCCGTTTTCAAGCCTCCCCGCCTCATGCTCAAAGTCACATTCATTCAGCCGGATGGAACCGAAAACACGGTCAATGCCGAACCGGGCATGACCCTGATGGAAGCTGCCGTAAAAAATTCGGTGCGGGGTATCGCCGCCGAGTGCGGCGGCGCCTGTTCCTGCGCGACGTGTCATGTGTACGTCGAAGAGGACTGGCAGGAGCCCACGGGCGAGCCTGAGGCCATGGAAGAGGACATGCTAGACTTCGCGTTCGACGTTCGTCCGTCGAGCCGTCTTGCTTGTCAGATCAGACTGACCGAAGAGCTCGACGGGCTCACGGTCCGGATTCCAGAAAAACAATTCTGAGGCAGTATGTCAGTGGACGTCATTAAGACCGATGTGGTCATTATCGGCGCGGGGCCGGTTGGACTCTTCGCCGTGTTCGAACTCGGACTGCTCGACATTAAGTGTCACGTTGTCGATATTCACGATCGTCCGGGCGGCCAATGCGCGGAGCTCTATCCCGAGAAGCCGATCTACGACATTCCGGCGATTCCGGTTGTGACCGGACAGCAACTGACCGTTCAGCTCATGGAGCAGATCGAGCCCTTTGGCGCTGAGTTTCACTTCAGCGAACAAGTCGACGCGATCGAGAAAATCGAGGACGGTTTCCGTCTGAAGACGGACGGCGGCAAGGAGTTCGAGTGCAAGGTTGTCGTGATCGCCGCCGGCGGCGGATCGTTCACGCCGAAGCGCCCGCCGCTCCCTGGTATCGAAAAGTACGAGGGCACGTCGGTCTACTACTCCGTCCGCAAGATGGACGCGTTCAGGGACAAGCATGTCCTGATTGTCGGTGGCGGCGATTCCGCGCTCGACTGGACCTTGAACCTGCAGCCCGTCGCCAAGTCGCTGACGCTGCTGCATCGGCGCTCCGAGTTCCGCGCCGCACCGGCATCCGTGCAGAAGATGATGGAGCTGGTCGAGGGCGGGGACATCTCGTTCAAGCTCGGACAGGTCACCGAGCTGCATGGCGACAACGGTCAGCTCACGGCTGTGACCGTCAAGGGCGCGGATGGCGCGACGTTCGAACGTCCGGCCGAGGTCATGCTGCCCTTCTTCGGGCTAACCATGAAGCTCGGACCTGTCGCGAACTGGGGTCTCAATCTCGAGGAAAACCTCATTCCCGTGGACACGGAAAAGTTCGAGACGAGCGAACCGGGCATTTTCGCCATCGGCGACATCAACACCTATCCGGGTAAGCTGAAGCTCATCCTCTCGGGATTCCATGAGGGCGCCCTTATGGCTCAGGCCGCGCATCGGATCATCTATCCCGACAAGAAGCTCATCTTCCAGTACACGACGTCGTCGTCGAGCCTGCAGAAGAAGCTCGGCGTCAAATAGCCTCGTCGCGTTGAAACGTGGGGAGAGCCGTTACGCCAAGGAGCGGTAGACCGCGACGGTGTGCGGGCTGAGCAGCTTCAGCTTGAGGTCGTCGATCTGCGAGGGCTCGACGCGCGCAAAGACGCCGCTGGCCTCGACCAGATCGGTCGCGACCGGGTCAATCAAGATGAGATAAAGCCGGCGCGGCGTCATCCGATAGGCCATGACGATGTTGTCCAGCACTTCGGCGAACACCTCGCGCGCGAACGGATTGAAGAAATAGTGCACCGAGGCGCCGTCGGGCGGTCCAACCTGCACCGCGTCTTCGAGAATGCACTCGACGTTCCGGCAGAGCATCTTGGAACGCGGATACTGGGCGATGTTCATCTCCGCGTTGTCGTGCAGTTCCGCGGCGAACTCGACTCCGGCGACGGCGGCAAACGGACGTTCCGCCGCCAGCAGCATGGCGCGTCCCTTGCCGGCGCCATAATCGACGAAGGTGAAGTCCGACACATCCTCAGGGATTTGGTCGAGCGCCCAGTCGAAGACCTGGCAGGGGACAGGACGGTAGTCGTGCCCCGCCGCCCGGTTGGGGCTGTTGATCGTCAACTTGGATAGAGCTTGAGGCTCCTTCGTCGGCACGAAGAACAGTTGTTCGCGCGAGGCATCCAACACGGCTTGCCGGTGTCTTCTTCTTGGGCTCCGGCTTGGCGGCTTGCGGCGCTGGCTGTTGTGCAGTTTGCGGCGCGGGAGCCGCAGGCGTTGCGGGCGCCGGGGCGGGTTGCGGGGAAGGCGATTGTGCCGGTGTCTGTGCTTGCGATGCGGCCTTGCCTGCAATTTCCGCCATGCGCTCTGCCAGGCGCCCGCGGATCGCAACTCTGCTCGATGCGGCTGGGTCCGCACTCGTCCGCCCACTGACCGTCGATGGATCGGCAGCCGCCGTCTCGCCGCGGTCTTGAGAAGACGCGGCGATCATGCGCTCCGCTGGTTGTGAGCCGCGGGTAATGGCCGTCATCGACAGATCCCCCTTCTGCGCAAAGATTGGGCAGGGCGGTATGCGGCGCAAGCGTTCATGCGGGGCTAAGGTTAACGGTGCCCGTCCAAGTTGCCAGCGAAATATGGTATCCTCTTGATTCGCCGAAAAGACTCCGGCGTTTCGCCGGTATCGACCCAAGCTGCGGGGATTAAGGCGTGCAGGCACGAGATTTCTACGATTCCGTCAGACCGGGCCTTGTCGCCATGTTGCCGAGGCTGCAGCGGTTTGCCGATGTGCTCGCGGGAGGACGCGACGCAGGCCGTGGTCTCCTGCAACGGTCACTGCATTACATGCTGGCCGAGCAGCATCGCTATCAACGTGGAACGGCGCTCGATGTCTGGGCCTTCGCCGAGGTGTATAGCCAGTGGCGCCACGAATTGAGCGGCGAAGCCGATCCGATGGCGCAGGCGAAGATCGACGACGTGCAGTTCGGCGCGTTGTTCGACCTCGAGGAGGCGGGCTTTCGCGATAGGCCCGTGGTCGATTTCCTGGTTGGACTGCCGCCGCAGCAGCGGCTGACGCTCCTTCTCGTCTACGGCGAGGGGTTCGAGCATGAGGATGCGGGCCGAATCCTCGATGTATCGTCCGAGATGATCGCCGCGCGCCTCATTCGTATGAGTACGTCTTTAGCGGACCGGTTGAGTGACCGCCCGCCCGCGCAGGCCGCTGCGATTGTCGAAACGCTATATCCCGAGGGACAGAGAGCTTCACCATGACCGAACTCTCCGATGAACTCTTGGTGGCGTATGTGGATGGTCAGTTGGCGCGGAAACAGACCCGTGCCATCGACAAGGTTCTAGAGCAGGACGATGTTCTGGATGCGCGCGTGACGGCGCTCAAGCACGCTCATGCGCGGCTCGAGGCGGCGTTCGAAGCCATTCTCGCAGGCGAAGAGGCCGAGATTTCGCAAGTGGCCACGCCGCCGGCGGAAGACGGGTTCTGGGTGCCATGGCGGACATTCAAGATCGCCGCGGCCTCGGCCGGGATCGTCCTCGCGCTGGGGCTCGCCGTCCTGGGCTATGGCTGGCCGCTGACCGTTCCCGGCATGGGATCGGCGCCTGGCGCCGCCGCGCCTCAGGTGGAGCTTCAGGTCGCGCCCGAACGGGCTGCCGGCCCGTAGGCTGTCTTTCCCTAGAAGGTTCGGAAGTCGCCGGCGAGATAACGGTTCAGCTCGGGACGGATTTCGTCGACACGCTGCCGGGTGCAGTAATTTGGATTCTGCTTGGCGCGTTCGGCGGTCGACTCCAGCGAATAGTCATAGGCGCGCTGGATCTCTTGCATACGTCTGGCGTCCGCGCCGTAGGACTGTTCGAAGGCGAAGTATCGCGTGCGCAACTGAGCCGGGTCGAACACGAAGCCGCAGTGAGAGGCGCGCGCGGAGAGCCAGCCGACACGGGTCGGCCGGTCGTTGGGACCGGGCTTCTTCGTGAAACCGGGAATGCCGTCAGCCGCCGGAAGCCCGCCGCTCCAAAGTCCGCCGACGGTGTTATCGTCACCCGCCGTTTTGGTGTTTTTGCCGCCGAGCGAACTCATCGTGCCGCAGCCCGGGAGCACCGCGGCAAGCGCGACGGTTACGGCAACGGCGATGAAAGAACGCGGCGTTGTGACGAAATTCGATTGCATGACGGCGCGATCTTATCGGCGCGGTGTCCGCAGCTAAAGAGGGGAACGGGGATTAGACACACGGACCCCTAAACAAGGAAAGGCGGAGCTTTTGGGCTCCGCCTCCCTGTTGCGATGTCGAACCACCCGCCCGTTCGGGACGTCTGGTCGGCGCCGCGGGACCTTTCGGCCCCTTGGCCACGGTTTCGGCTCCAGTCTCCCACGAGTGGGCTCCCAAGAGCCTGCGCCGTGACCTGACCACGGCCCTTATTTACCGTCGCGTTGCTACGACGCAGCTCCCGCTTTGGCCAAGCTAGGAGCCAGACAGCGGTAGGATCAGTGGCGCGAAACACTCTGCCGGTACCACCCCACGGTACTGCGGCGACACCGCCAGACCGTAGAATTTCGCGTCTACTTTTCCCGCCGCCTTCAGCCACCCACGGCATGGATGACCTCGGGCTTGCCTTGCCCTTACGAGCCCGCCGCCGTTTCCCGGCGCCTTCGGATTTCTCCGTTGGCCCCTTCCACAACCGGCCAACCCGCAACATCGAGAGTATACCGATCGTTTTTTGTTGCAGCAGGTCTGGAAAGCTTATCCCCGCTATCCACCGCGCTCCCTTAAAACGTATTAGGATCAGTGGCTTAACAATGCACAGGCGGGCAGTTTGACGCAGGGGCCACTCGGGCCCGGAAAAATGACTTTCAAGCAAGTTGGCTGCCGTTTTTCTGACCCTCTTCGGCGCTTATGCTAGAGTCCATCCAGGGGGACTCTTCGAGCGAATGCACGAGCTGTTTGGCAAGGCTTTGGCGATTATGGCGGCATCGCGGACGCGCTTTGCGACCGCGTTATCGGCGCTGCTTGTCTTCGCCCGGAATGCCTACCATTCGGCGGAACGCCGGTTCGCTCAAGCCTTCCCGAAACTCGCGGTTCGCGCTCGATGGCTGCGTGGGCGCGCCATGCGATTGCCAAGGCCCGCCGTCCGGCTCATGGCGGCAAGCACGGCGGTCGTGCTCACGTTGATTGCCCTGGCGATACCTGGCCGCGACGACAGCCGGGTTTTAGCCTCGGTCGAGTTGGCGCTCGGTAGTCGCGGCGCTGTCGCCGGAAAGACCGAAGACGAGATCCTGATTGCTCCGCCGCCTTCCACCGTGGCAGCGGCTGGCGCCGCCGCGAGCCTGGTATTGGGAAGCGCCTCGCAACAGGAACAGGCGGGTGTGGCACCACAGCAAACAAGTGCGCAGCCGCAGCAGGCCGAAGAGCCCGAGCCGGCTGAAGAGCCGAACTTTGCGGGTCTCGCCGAGATTCCGCCCGAGTTGTTGGCAAGGCAGCCGAAGCGCAAGGGTGACGCCGCGCCGCGCAAGGCGTCTTTCGCGGCCTTCTCCGAGACGCGCGAGAATTTGCCCTGGAAGGCGGTCGAGCCCGTCGTGTTCACGCCGATGGGCCCTGGCCAGCAGCAAAAGGCGGGAGCCGCGGCGGCGCAAACGACTGCAACACCTGCGGCGAACAAGATCACCAGTGCCGATATCGGCAAGTGGATGGATCGTGAGAGCGGTTTAAAGATCAACGCCGCAGGCCTTGTTTTTCCCGACGAGATTACCGTGACGCTCCGCATCGACGAAGGACGCTTCGAAACAACCCATATCGACGGGTGCGAGCTCTTCAACAAGGCGTAAGCAAGAAACCTGCGCTTACTTGATCCCGGCTACTTCGGCCACAAGTTCGCGAAAGCGCGGCCGCGGCCGCTCGAGATAGGGCAGGGGACGGCACACATCGATCGTGGCGATCCCGATCCGCGTCGTCAGCGCCCCGTTGAAGACGCCTTCGCCGAGCTTGCGCGACAGCCGTGCCGTGAGACCGTGCCCCACAAGCTGCTGGATGACATCGTCCCCGAGGGCGATGCCGCCGGTGAGGACGATATGGGTGACGACCATGCGCGCGAGCTTCATCAACGAGAAGAAGCCAGGCCGCGCTCCATAAAGGGTCGCGAGTTTCCGCAGCATGCGCAGGTTCTGCGCCGCAACAAACATCATGTCGACAAGCGCGTTGGGGCTGATCGCGGTCACGACCGAAACGCGCTTCGCCGATAAGGCGACAATGCTGCGCGCAACGGGATCCAGCGGGGCGACCAGCGTGCGCTCTCCGAGGCGCAGGAGTTCCTCTGCGTCCATGATGTCGTGCTCGTGCTCGGCGAGACGCTGCATGCCCCAGGCGAGATCGTCGCGTCCCCGATAGAACAGCTTCAGGCGCCGAGTGACGTCGATGGCGAGCGGCTTGTCATTCTGGCGTGCCGCGCTGTCCGCTTCGTGCCGGATCTTGTCGAGACGTCCGAGGCGCATGAGCCCGCCGAGTTCGCGCAGGATGATCATGAGCAAGGCGAGCAAC
>JARRPE010000188.1:0-4191 GCA_037383205.1 Methyloceanibacter sp. | reverse complement strand
CCGCGCGCGGTCACCCACGCCCATCGCGCCATCTGGGCGCGCCGCATGATGTGGGACGGCTGGTACGGCCTGACCGAAAACGACAGGCTGATGCATGCGGGCTCCTTCAACTGGACCTACACGCTCGGGACGGGACTGCTGGACCCCTGGTCGCGCGGCGCGACGTCCCTGATCCCTGCAAAAGGCGTCACGTCCGACCAGCTCGGCGCGCTCGTCGGCGCGCACGAGACCACGATGTTCGCCGCCTCACCCGGGGTATACCGGCAACTCCTTAGAACACCGCCGGCCCGCTCCCCGTCGCTGCGGCACGGTCTGTCGGCCGGCGAAAAACTTCCGGACGCGACACGTGCGGCGTGGGAAGACGCCACGGGCACGCCGATCTTCGAGGCGTTCGGCATGTCCGAATGCTCAACCTTCGTTTCAGGCAGTCCGGCGCACCCCGCCCCGCCCGGGACGCTGGGTTTTCCGCAAGCGGGACGGCGGATCGCCGTGCTAGGCGATGACGGCTGCGTTGCCCGCGGCGAACCCAGCGTCTCGCGCCGCGACCCCGGCGTGATGCTGTTCTACTGGAACGCCGAGGCGGATACGGCGGCGCGCTTCGACGGCGAATGGTTCCTGACCGGCGACCTTGTGAGCATGGCTCCGGACGGCGCGCTCACCTATCTCGGACGCGCGGACGACATGATGAACGCCGGCGGCATTCGGGTCTCGCCTCTCGAAGTCGAGAACGTTCTCAACGCGCATCCCTGTATTGCCGAGAGCGCCGCCGTCGAGGTGCTGGTCAAGGCGGACACGACCGTGATCGCGGCGTTTTACGTGCCGAACGGTGAGGTTGAGGTGGCCGATCTGGAGCGGCACGCCGCCGACAAGCTTGCCCGCTATAAATGCCCGCGCATCTATGCCGCGGTGGAGGCGCTACCGAAAGGACCGAACGGCAAGCTGCTCCGCCGCGAGTTGCGGGAGCAGTACGAGAATGACCGAGACTAGCACTAGGAACCAGACTTTGAGCATGCGGTCCGGCGCAAGGACTGTTGTCTAGCGACCGCGACCGAAGAGCCGGAATCCACGCGGCACGGAAACCGAGCGCCGAGCGCTCGGCTTCTGCCTTGTGATCACGCGACGGCGCTGCGATTCTGTACGCACGACACGCTTCTTCTGGGCCGCGGCGCGCCGCTGCGCGGCCTTGCGCTGCTCGGCCTTGGCCTTCTCCGCAACGACGTTGGACTTCGCCGAGTCGTTCGTCCGGACGATGAAATCGTCACCTTCCGGCAGCACGGACGAGTGCTTGGCCACATCGGCGACGATGAACGACGCGCCGGATGTCAGACCAGCCGCGATCTCGTTCTGCATGTCCTCAGGAACCGCGATCCGGTCGAGTACCTTCTCGGAGTCCTCGCCCTCGAGGCTAATGCCGACCCAGCCCGGATCGCTCCCATCGCTAGGGTGCACATAGGTGAAGAGATGCGTTCCGAGCGGCTTATCGGCATCGCTGAGTTGAACCGGGACATGCCGTACCCGGCTGAATCCCTTGCGCAGGAACAAATAGGCGTCGGGAAGCGGTCCCTTGCCGGCAGCCTCGTAGATCTTGGCCGCGATGTGCTCGTTGTAGACGCCCCGCTGCCGAAGGCCATGATCTTTCTCGAAAGCTCGAATAGCTTTCTTTGTGTCGTTACCCACGTAGCCGACGAATTTATCTTGAGGCTCCAGATAGCCCAAAGCCGCCAGGGCCTCTTGCGTGCCGACCGCGATGTCCCGATCCTCACGGCGCGTCACAAGGATATGCCAGGGACGCTCGTTTTCCGCGCTTTCATTGCCATCGGAGGCGCTTTTCACTTCAGGCGCAAAAGCGGCAGCCAAGGCGCTTCGGCGAAGGCCTGCATCGACGCTCTTGTTCACCTGCATATCGGACGACCCGGTGAAGGCCGCAGGCATCACAAGCGCGTCGCTTTCGATGCGCTTCGGCGCGACCATCGGGCCCGTCATCATGGCGACCTTGCCGCCGACCTCCGTCATGCGAAAGAGCTTCGGCGCGAACTTGTGGGGCATCCGCACGCAGCCATGGGACGCCGGATAGTTCGGCACGACGCCCGCATGCAGCGCGGTTCCCGTGCGTGTCAGCCGCTGCATCCACGGCATCGGCGCGTTGTCGTAGAGGTTCGAGTAGTGCTCCGGCTTCTTCTCCAGAATGCCGAAGACGCCCGTCAGCGTTTGGTACCCGCGCATACCGCTCGACACGCGCGTGCTTTCGACACGTTCGAGCCCGCGGTAGACATGCAGCTGTTGGTCCTTCAGCGAAACAATGAGGGTGAGTGGCTCGGCGATGCGCTTTCCGGTGATTTCCGTGGAGGCGATCTCCGCCGGTTCGATCGCATCCAACGGCCCGCCGTCATCGAGATCGTCGCGCGCGATCGTCTCTTCCAAAGGCTCCAGCGCCGTTGTCGCGTCCAGGGCCATGTCCTTAAGCGAAACGGTCTTCAGCGAGACGGGCACAAGCTTGGCGGCCGTGAGCGGCTCGGGATCGGGAAGTTGAACGCCCGCCAGCTTCTCGTTGCGGGGCTCTGCATCGGTTCGAGAGTCTGAAACCGCAATCGGACGCATGACGGCGATGGCATCAGGCCGATCCGCCGGCTCCTGTATGTCCTCTCCGGTTGACCCAGCCTGGGAATTGTGGGCACGGTCGGCGGTGTCCGTCCAGTCGACGTCGCCACCTGCGGACGCGTCGCCACTCCAAGGAGCGGTCGCCTCGGCCATGCCTGCGGGACCGGTATCGATCAATTCGGCAAGCGGCTCTCTGGAGGCTGGCGCGCCTTCCGACGCGCTCATGACCGAACCGCTGGGCTCAGATGCGACCGCACAAAGCGGGAGCGCCGGAATCAACAGAATTGCCAAGGTGGAGAGGTGAGCAACCCTCATGTTTCTTCCTCTCTTCAGTCACACGATTCAAATCGCAAGATTACTGTCCGCGAAACAGGTTACGACAACGTGACGTAACGCTTGCTTTCCAGGCCGGTTCTACTTCGACAGTTCTACATCGACACGGCTCGACGGCACGAGCCGCTGGACGCAATCCGTCTTGGTTTTTCTGCCCTCCTCGCATTCGAGTACGCCATTGATCAGGAAGCTCCCGATCTTGTCGCATGCGATCTTTTCCAGCTCGAACATCCGCAGAGTGCGCTTCTTGCCGTCAAGCGGGGCGACGCTCATGGCGAAGCGGCGTTCGAAGACATCATCGGAATTGAAAACAACCAAGTCGATCTTCAACTTGCCGTAATCGGCTTCGCCCTGGTTATCGAAAACAAAATAGGCTTGGCACCCGGCCTGGTCGCTGCTCAGCTTGTTGAGTTCGATCCCAACCTGATCCATTGCCGCTTGTGCCGCCGGCTGACCGGCGATCAGCGCACCCAAGGCCAAAGCCGCACCTAGGAGACATGCGCGTACTCCACAAATGCCAATTGCTCGTTCGCGCATAGATCCCCCTCTGCCGCCCGCTGCCTTCCTGCAATACCCGGAAAGTGTAACCAGCCAAGCGAATTTACAAGCCCATCCGTGTTGTTAACCCCGGCATACGGACATTGTTCGCCAAAAAGTTTGCCGACATCGACAGAAGGAAGCGAATACACTGTCATGTCTAGACGGTCGGGCATGCGCGTTGCCCGTACGCGAACACCACGTTGCTTCTATATTGTGCAATTCTGACGGTGAGGACTTGCATGTCATGAGGAGGCGCTGATGGCCGACAAACAAAGCTTCACACCCGACGAGTGGACCACGATCCTGATGAGCCCGACCATCGCCGGCATGGCGATCACGGCGGCGGATCCCAATGGGCTTTGGGGGATGTTGAAGGAGTCGTTTGCGAGCGGCGCGGCTCTCGTCCAGGCCAAGACCGATCCGCACGCCAATCCCTTGGTCAAAGCCGTGGTCGCCGATTTCGAAAACGCCGATAGCCGCGGCCAAATCAGGGAAGCACTGAAGACGCGCTTCGCCGGAGCCACGCCGGACGAGGTCGTGCCCAAGGCGCTCGCTGTTCTTGCCGACGTGGCCCGGATTCTGGACGCCAAGGCCCCGAACGACGCCGCCGGCTTCAAGGCGTGGCTGGAGGATCTCAGCCTGCAGGTGGCCGAAGCCTCGAAGGAAGGGGGCTTTCTGGGGTTTGGCGGCGTTCGGGTGAGCGACGCGGAAAAAGCGACC
>JARRPE010000187.1:0-5062 GCA_037383205.1 Methyloceanibacter sp. | reverse complement strand
CTCAATATCGGCCTGAAGATCGTTTTCGTGGTGGACGACAACCTCATCGGCAACAAGAAGGCCATCAAGCCAATCCTGCGTGACATCATCGAATGGCAACAGGCGCGCGCCTATCCGCTGACGCTGTTCACGGAAGCGTCGCTCGATCTTGCCGAGGACGAGGAACTCATGGAACTCATGGGTCTGGCCGGTTTCCAAAATGTGTTTATCGGCATCGAAACGCCGAACGAAGAGTCGCTGCGCGAGACGAAGAAGCTGCAGAACGTGCGGCCGAACGCCGGCTCGCTGATCGATCGCGTGCATCGCATCCAGGGCAACGGCATCGATGTGTGGTGCGGCATGATCGTCGGCTTCGACAACGACGACACGACGATTTTCCCCGCCGTGCCGGAGTTTCTATCCCGCGCCAGAATTTCGACGGCGCTTGTCGGCATGCTGCACGCCATCCCGACCACGCCGCTCTTCAAGCGTTTGAAAGAAGCCGGCCGCCTGAACAACGAAGAGGACGCGGACCTTTACGGTACCAATGTCGTGCCGCTCGGCATGTCGTCCGAGGAACTGCGAGACGGCTTCGTGCGGGTGATGCAGGAGGCCTATTCGGCGGACTCGTATTTCGGCCGCCTCGATTCGCAGTTCTTCGATCAGGACTTCAAGTTCACCGTGCATCAGCTCCCGTATTGGGACAAC
This sequence comes from Methyloceanibacter sp., assembly GCA_037383205.1. Taxonomy (GTDB): domain Bacteria; phylum Pseudomonadota; class Alphaproteobacteria; order Rhizobiales; family Methyloligellaceae; genus Methyloceanibacter. The sequence continues at coordinate 4,375 of JARRPE010000187.1, read as the reverse complement.
TGGCGCTGGGCTTGGGCCAAGCGCGCGTCCTACAACTATGTGCGCTTCAGCGTGCTTGCGTCGCGGCTGCTCAGCGCCGTGGACGATCCGGAACTGCGTGCCCGTTACCGGCAGCAATTGGCAAGAGTGCTGAAGAAGCGCTGGCGCGAGCCGCATATTCTTTTCATCTACGCGGTGAAGGTGGCGACGCACTATCACTATGCGAAGCTCGTTCAGTCGATTGCCGATGTCGATCCTGAGACAGGGGCGATGTCGAATGCCGGCCGCTCGTTCTCGCGTGTCCGTAAGGATGAGTCGGCTGCGCAGAACAAAGACAAGGAAGCGATCGCAGCTTAAGCGAGCATTTGCCGGGGCGACGCCTGTTCTAGGCGACGCCTGCGCGCAGTAAGTCGTGGATATGGACGATGCCGACAGGCTGGCCGTCCTCTACGACGAACAGCGCTGTAATGGCCGACGCATTGATGATCTCCAGCGCAGCACTCGCCATGACGTCGCGCGTCACGGTCTTCGGCGCAGGCGTCATGATCTCGGCCGCGCGCCGGTCCAGCAGGCCATTGCCCATATGCCGGCGGAGGTCACCGTCGGTGATGATGCCCTGCAACTGACCGTCCTGATCCACGACTCCAAGGCAGCCGAGCGCCTTTTCGGTCATGACGACAATGGCCTCGGCCATCATTGTGTCGGCGTGCGTCAGCGGAAGATCCGCGTCCCGGTGCATCAGATCGCCCACGAACTTCAAGCGGGCGCCGAGCTGGCCGCCCGGATGCAAGACCCCGAAATCGAGCGCCGTGAAGCCCTTGCTCTCGAGGAGCGCGATGGCGATGGAATCGCCGAGGGCCAGCTGCATCATGGTCGAGGTGGTCGGGGCCAATCCATGCGGGCAGGCCTCCTTCGAGCGGGGGAGCGCCAAAACGACTTCCGCAGCTCGTGCAAGCGTGGACTCCACGTTGGATGTGATCGCGACCAGCGGCACGGCGAAGCGGCGCGAATACGACAGGATATTCTCGAGTTCGACCGTCTCTCCCGACCAGGAGAACGCCAATATCGCGTCGTCCGGCGTGATCATGCCAAGGTCGCCATGGCTTGCCTCGCTGGGGTGGACGAAGTAGGCGGGCGTTCCCGTGGAGGCCAGCGTCGCCGCGACCTTCAATCCGACGTGGCCGCTCTTGCCCATGCCGGTCACGATGACGCGGCCGCGCCGGCCCCGCAAAATACTGAGCGCGGCGACAAAATTCTCCGACAGGTCTCCCGCGAGCGCTTCCTGAAGGGCGCTCAAGCCTTGCGCCTCGAGCTGCAGTGTTCGCGTGGCTGAGGCCACGGCCTTGCTGTGGTCTTCGGCTGTGGCCAGATCCTGTTTCAAACCAACGGACATCGGCTGGTGTTCCCCCTCTTCGGCGCGCAATTCTATCACGGAATAAGGCATTGAAACGTCAAGCCAAGCCCCTTTTCCAGGCCCGTTGTAGAGGACCACTTTGGGACGCCGGTAAACGCCTCATTAACCCTGTCTCCCCTAGGCTCGGCAGGTCAGCGGGTCCAGGTGCGGAACTCTCGCTTTCGAGAGCTTTTTGCACAAGCCCAAGTCCGATCGAGGTGCGTCCTTGCCGCGTCGCCATACGTCCAGCGCAGCGGGCGTGCTCGCTGCCACTTTGCTTGCCGCCGCTCTTGCTCCGGCCGTGGCGCAGGACGGGTCTGCCTTGCGCGGCAGCATCGGCACGCCGTTGTCGGGCATCTTGCCCGGTACTGGTGCTGGCGCGCCCGCGGTTCGCTCGCTCGCTCTGCCATTGAGGGGTGGGCTTGTCGAGGATTCGGCCGGTGACGGCCTCAGTCAGGACGCCCTCTCGAACGATCTCGCGACCGAGCCGAGCGCCCTTGGCGGCCTTGGCGACAACGGCACAACCTCCGGCACGAGGGGCGGCACGACGCAAAGCCCCGCTGTTACCGCGACCAACCAACTTAGGCCATCCACGGTCGATCCTAGGCTCCGGGGCACGGTCGTCGCGGAAGAATCGGTGCCCGGATTTGGCATCGATCAGGGGCGGGCGGAAGAGCCGGGTGAGGAGGACCCCTTCGGCGAGCCGGTCTTGACGCCGCTCCGCGACGATATCGTGGACATCGACCCGGCCGACGACCCGCTCGGACTGCGGGCGCGGCAGCTCGATCCGTTCGAGCCGCTCGGGACGCGTCTTGGCAGTTTTCTCCTCTTCGCCGAGGCCGATGTCGGCATGATCTTCACGGACAATGTGCTGGGCACGCCGAACGGGAACTTAGCCTACGCCTTCGAGTTCGCGCCGGAAGTCCGTCTCGAATCCGATTGGGAGCGGCATGCCTTCGAGGCCGAATTCACCGCCGACCGGAGCTGGTTCAACAGGTTCTCTGTCGAGGACGACAAGATCTATGCGGCGCTGCTGCGCGGCCGCCTCGACGTCGGCGCGCGGACGAATGTGGAGCTCGAACTCGGCAAGGCGCAGACACAGGACGGACGCAATGCGGTCGATATCACCAACATCGCCGACTTCCAGACGAATGTGCAGGAGGAGCAAATCTCTCTCTCGGCAGAATACAACTTCAACCGGCTCACGGTCGAGGTCGAGGGCAGCATATCCACGTTCGACTACCAGGATCCGACCGGCCGGCAGGTGGCGCTCGCGCAAACCGTGACGGGACAGTTCATCCCGCTGGTGGATGTCCGGGACTATCGCGAGAACGAACTCACCGTGCGCGGCACTTATGAGTTCAATCCTGGTTTGTCCCTTCATCTGGAAGGGGAGGTCAGCGAGGATGTTTACAAGCAACCGGTCACGGTTTCGGGGCTCACCCGGGATTCGAACGGTTTCGCGACACTCGCCGGCATGACGTTTGCGGTCAGCGACGAGCAGAGCTCGATTGCCGACGATACCGCCCTGGTAGAGGGGTTCTTGTTGAATGCGGACGTCGTTTGGAGGCCGACCCCGATGACGCTGGTCGAGTTCCTCGCGAGCTCACAGATCGCAACCGCCAACACGGTGGATTCGCTCGGAGCCGTTTCCCGAAGCTATCGTCTGTCACTCCAGCACGCCTTCTGGCGCTACCTGGTACTGGGCGGTTATCTGAGCTACGAAACCGCGGACTATGCGGACAATCCGCTCATCGACGAGCGGCTGCGCGAAGGCCTCACCATGGAGTACTTCTTCAATCCGAACATGTCCGTGTACACCCAATATGAGCATACGGACTTCATGTCGACGGACCGCTTCAACGAATATACCGAAAACGAGATCCGCGTCGGCCTGCGCATCCGCAACTAGCGGGCCTGGGAGGACGCGCCTCGTCGAGGCGACAGGGTTCAGAGCAGCTTCTTGATCTCGGCGATGACGGTGTCGCGCAGGTCGGGCCGTTCGAGCGCATAGGCGACATTTGCTGCAAGGAATCCGGACTTCGATCCGCAATCGAACGCGCGTCCTTCATACTCGACGGCATAGAAGGGCTGTGTCTTCAGAAGCGTCAGCATGGAATCCGTCAGCTGAATCTCGCCGCCCGAACCGGTCTCCTGTGCGGAAAGGAGATCGAAGATCTCGGGCTGCAGGATGTAGCGGCCGAGGATCGTCAAATTAGACGGGGCCGTTCCGGGTTCAGGCTTCTCCACCATCCCGGTAACGGGGAAGACGTTACCTTCCGCTTCGCCCGTTGCGACCACGCCGTAATTCTTCGTCTGGTCGTCGGGAACCGGTTCGACCGCAAGAATATTGCCGCCGTGCTTGTTGTAGACGTCGAGCATCTGCGCGAGGCATCCCTTGCCGGGTGCCTGCACCAGCACGTCGGGCAGAATCACGGCGAACGGCTCATGGCCGACGAGTTCGCGGGCGCACCAAACCGCATGACCCAGTCCTAAGGGCGCCTGCTGGCGCACGAAACTCGCCTCGCCCGCTTCCGGGAGGCACTCGGCGAGGATCTCGAGTGCTTCCGTCTTTCCTCGCGAAGCCAGCGTCTCTTCGAGTTCAGGCTGTTTGTCGAAATGGTCTTCAATCGCGCCCTTGTTGCGCCCGGTGACGAAGATCAAATGCTCGATTCCCGCTTCGCGTGCCTCGTCCACGACATGTTGAATCAAGGGCCGATCCACGACGGTCAGCATTTCTTTGGGCATTGCTTTCGTGGCGGGCAGAAAGCGTGTGCCGAGTCCGGCGACGGGGAACACGGCTTTGCGAATGCGGGTAGGCATCAAGTCCTCTTTGAGTTGTGGGCTGGACCCGGCGGCGATTCGGGTACAGGAATGCAGGAGCCAGACATACCAAACGATGGTGCTTCGCAGTCTCTAAACCACCTCTGCGATAGCACAAATACTGGTCTTAGACGCTGTTTTTCGGGGAATCGAGCCGATGAGTATGCTTGTCACAGGGGG
>JARRPE010000186.1:0-7669 GCA_037383205.1 Methyloceanibacter sp. | reverse complement strand
GGCCATGCAGCGCGAGCTGAACGCCGTGGGCGACACCACCCGCGCGGCGGACGACAAGCTCAACAGCACGCTCCAATCAGTCCATGAATCGCTGAGACAGCTCGTGCAGCAGGTCGAGCGCCCCGCACCCAGTGCGCCTCAGACCAACCCGTTCGTCGCAAAGGCCGAACGCAAGCGGTCGCTGCAAACCAGCGCGCCGGCCGCCCCTGTGCCAGAGGCCGCCCCTGCGCCAGAGGCGGCCCCGGTCCAGAAGCCGGCAGCGAGACCGCAGGCGCAACCGGAGCCGCAAAAATCGCCCGTTCCCAATGCGGCCAGACAGGCCGCGCCCGCGCGGCAAGAACGCACTGGCGCGGACGAGGCCGAAATCCGAGTCAAGGAGACGCTCCGGAACCGGCTCAACGCGACGAGCCCCAACGCCAAACCGCGCAATCTTCTGGCCGCGTTCGAACGCGCCCGGGCCCCACATGTGGAATCGGCTGCTCAGGACTTGGGCGCCGATGATCCCCGTGCGAGCGGGGCTTCCGAAGACATGGTCGCGGCCGCGCGCCGCGCCGCTCAGGCCGCCGCCGCCCAGGCTGCCGCTCTTGCCGAAAGCCGCGAGGAGCGGCCGGTGCGCCGGGAACCGCGCGTCGACGTCGGCGCGGACGAGCCGGCGCGCAGCCGGAAGCGGCCCTATCTGATCATTTCCGCCGCGATTCTCCTGACGATCAGCGCACTTCTGCTGTATGGGCGCCTGGGTTCCAAGACCGTCGACCAGACCGGAGCGATCCCGCAGAGCGGGGCGGCCCTGCCGGCCGGGCAGGCTGCTCCCGGAGAGGCGGACCAGACGGCGCCGGCCGCGCCTAGCGAGACGCCCGAGAGCCAGCCCTCGGATACGTTCGGGTTTTCTCCCATCCCGGACATCACGCCCGTTCCGGGCCTCCTGCCCATGCACGACCGAGTTGGCAAGGCAGAGCCTGGCGTGACCGACATTCCCAAATCGTCGAACCAAGAGGCGCCTTCAAAGAGCCTCACCCCGGCGCCCCAACTCGCGTCCCTGAAGTCCGAAGAGACGGGCGCGCTCCCGAACGACGTGGTCTTCTCGGTCGAAGAGCCCGCATCCGCGACGGAGGTGGCGCTGGCCGAAAAGCTGACGACAACGTCCGTGAAAGGACCGATTCCGCCGGAGGGCCTCGGTTCCAAGGCCTTGCGCGAGGCGGCGGCGAATGGCGACCCGATCGCGCAGTACATGATCGGCATTCGCTCCATCGACGGACGCGGCGTAGACGCCAATCCGAAGACGGGCTCGGAGTGGATGGAGCGCGCGGCTAGGAGCGGCCTCGCACCGGCTCAGTACCGGCTCGGCACCATGTATGAGCGCGGCGTTGGCGTGACCGCCGATATCGATACGGCACGGAGCTGGTACCTGGCTGCGGCGGAACGCGGCAACATCAAGGCGATGCACAATCTTGCAGTGAGCGTGAGCGGCGGCGGCGGCTCGACACCGAACTACGCGCTGGCGGCCAAGTGGTATGGAGAAGCGGCGCTGCGCGGTCTCGCCGACAGCCAGTTCAATCTGGGCATTCTGGCCGAGCACGGCCTGGGCCAGACCAAGGATCTCGCCGAAGCCTACAAGTGGTATGTCCTCGCGGCCAAACAGGGCGACGCCGAGGCCCGCAAGCGCCGCGACATGGTCAGCGCACAACTGGCGCCGGCGACGATCGTCTCGATCAACGGCAAGGTCGCGACCTGGAAGCCGAAGGCGATCTCGCCCGAAGCCAACGCGGTAACGGAGCCGGGCTCTTGGGGCAACGGGGAGGCCTCGGCGGCTCAAAGCCAAACGCTTCAGGGTTCCACGCTGGTAAGCCGGGCCCAGGCCCTGCTCAACAAGCTGGGCTACGACGTGGGCACCCCCGACGGTCTGGCCGGCGAGAAAACCCGCGCCGGCATCAAGCGCTTCCAAGAACGCAACGGTCTCACTCAGACCGGGGAAATCACCATTCCCCTCGTCAGCCAGCTCGAGGCGCTCGCCAGCTAGTCGCGGGCCGTCGGCTGGCCCTGCGGCGCGGCCTGTCCACACTTCCGCCTGAAATTCGGTTAGAAATGCGCCTTCTTCGGCTTGGCGCATTGACTCGCTGAGCTGCGGCGAACACGGTGCAAGTGCGCCCGCCTCCTGACCGACCAGCCGATGTTCCAGATTTATCTGCCGATTGCCGAGATTTCAGTGAACCTTCTGGTGATGCTGGGTCTGGGTGCCGCGGTGGGCTTTCTGTCGGGCATGTTCGGGGTCGGCGGCGGCTTCCTGCTCACACCCTTCCTGATGCTTTCAGGCATTCCCCCGGCGATCGCGGTCGCGACCGGCGCCAACCAAATCGTGGGCACATCGGTCTCAGGCACGCTCGCACAATGGCGACGCGGCAATGTCGATCTGCATATGGGCGCCATTCTGATCGCTGGCGGTGTCGCGGGCGCGCTGATCGGCGTGCTCCTCCTGCGATACTTGCGCGGCGTTGGTCAGGCCGGGCTCATCATCTCGCTGACCTATGTCGTCTTCCTCGGCTCCATCGGCGCGTTGATGCTGTGGGAGAGCGTCAACGCGATGCGGCGGCAACGGGCGGGCAAAGCCGTCTCATCGCGGAAGTCCGGTCAGCACAATTGGATTCACGGGCTGCCGTTCAAGATGCGCTTTCCGCGCTCGCGCCTTTATATCAGCGCGATCCCGCCCCTGGTGATCGGCGCGCTCGTCGGCCTGCTCGCGGCGTTTTTGGGCGTCGGCGGCGGCTTCATCATGGTCCCGGCCATGATCTACATCCTGCGCATGCCGACGAATGTCGTCATCGGCACCTCGATCTTCCAGATCATTTTCGTGACGGCCCTCGTCACGCTGCTCCACGCCACGCTCAATCATACGCTGGATATCCTTCTCGCCTTCCTGTTGATCGTGGGCGGCGTCATTGGCGGCCAATTCGGCGTGCGCAGGATCCGCGCGCGCCCAGGATGTCGCGCCGCCGGCGCCCGAGCTCAAGCCCGGCACGAGCCAGGAGAGGGTGCAGGCGGACATCTCGACGCGCGAGGTCGCGATCCAGTCGAATTTCAGCGGCGTCGAGATTCTGATTTTTGGAAGTATCGACTTCACAGACGCGCGCATGCCCGCGCACAGTAAGTATGACGTGATCGCCCTAGTGCGGGGGCCCACGGATTCCATCACGGTCCGGCGTAAGACGCGCGTAGCCGGGATATGGGTCAATGGACGAAGCGCGACCTATCCGGACGCACCGAGCTTCTATGCGGTCCTTTCAACGCGGCCGATCCGCGCCATCGCGTCGAACGAGACCCTGGAAGAGCTCGGCATCGGCCTATCGGAGCTCAATTTCGGCCGGGAGACCGCCGGCAGCCCCCAGGAGCAAAGCTTCGAATCGGCTTTGATCCGGCTGATGGAAGAAAAAAATCTGTATACGGAAAATGATTCCGGCGTGGTGTTTATCGGCCGCAGCCTTTTCCGCGCGACCGTAGCCCTGCCCGCGAACGTCCCTACGGGGCGATACCGGGTGGAGGTCTACCTCTTTCGTGACGGCGAGCTCGCGAGCAAGACGAAAGGCTCGCTGGAGGTCAACAAGGCGGGAATGGAGGCGGCGATCTATAATCTCGCGTTCCACCATCCGTTTTTCTACGGCGTTCTTGGGATTGCGATCGCGGTGATTGCGGGGCTCATGGGCTGGTTCGCGTTCCGCAAAGACTAGATAGAGCTCAATCGGGAAGAAGCAGGCTGCCGAGCACCGGATAGACCGCGTGCCGCCCCATCATCCAAGCCTCGAGTTGGTGCCAGAAAAAGAGCGGCTTGAAGACGTCGTTCATGAGGTTCAGCCCGCCCGTATAGGCGCCGAACGCGGGCATGACGAGGCGGCTGCCGTCGCTCGCGAAACAGCGGCGGCGGACGACCGTCCCGCGCCTTGAGATACGGGCGATGGGATGGAGATGTCCGACGATCTCAGACCCGTTCGGCTCGTCGGACGGTTCATGGCGCAGCGTGACCCCTTCGATGGTCAGGGAGCCGCATACCGTTCCGCCGATGCTGTCCGGCAAATGCGGATCGTGATTGCCGCAGATCCAGAACCAGTCCCGGCCCTTCTGCAGCGACCGCAGCAACGCGAAATCGTCGTCCACGAGCCTGTCCGCGCACTCACTGCGGTGAAAGCTATCGCCAAGCGCGACGACGCGCTGCGGATCGAGCGCGTCGATGAGCTTGCCGAGCCGCGACAGGGTCGCGCGGGTATCGTAGGGCGGCAGCAGCATGCCCCGGGCAGCGAAGGCCGCCCCCTTCTCCAAATGGAGATCGGCGACGAGCAGCGCATCCTGCGCCTGCCAATAGAGCGCACCGGCCGCGAGCGGCAGCAGCGAATGTTTTCCGATGGTGAGATGTGAGCGCAACGTCGGCGCGGTCTCAGGCATGAGATCAAGTCTGGCGTGCAGCATGCTCCCCCCCAGGGCTCTGCGTCGCGTTCCCGAAGGCTTCCTCTCCAAGGGCCTCGGCAACGAGTTCTTCAGCGGTCTCACGCAACAGGGTATCTCCCGCATCGCCAGGAACGCTTTCTCGCCCGATCTCGAGCATGACAGGAACAGCCAGCGGCGACACGCGACTCACCTCACTATGCCTGATTCGTCCGCCAATACGCTTCAAGAATTCGCCCAGACGGCGCAAATCGATGAGCCCGGTTGCGGCGTCCGCGAACGCCGCCTTCAGCAGGACATGGTCAGGCTCGTGCTGACGGAGCACATCGTAGATGAGATCGGAAGACGCGGTCATTTGACGGCCGGACTTTTCCTGGCCCGGGTGGCGGCGCTCGATCAGGCCCGAAATGATGGCGCAGACTCTGAACGAACGTTTCATCAGATTGGACTCGGCGAGCCAGGCATCGAGATCGTCGCCGAGCATGTCTTCTTCGAACAGCTCTCTCAGATTGAGCCGCCCGTTACGGATCATGGCGCTCATGTCGTTCAGCCCCCAAACCGCGAGCGCATACTCGTTGGCCACGAAGCCGAGCGGCGCAGCACCGGCCCGTTCCAAACGGCGCGTGAGAAGCATGCCCAGTGTCTGGTGCGCCAGCCGGCCTTCGAAGGGGTAGCAGACAAGGTAATAGCGCTGCCCGCGCGGAAAGGTCTCGAGCAGCATTTCGTGCGCACTGGGAACGACCGAGAATGCCGACTGAAGCTTCAGCCAGTAGGACACCTGCTCCGGCAGTTTCGACCAATGGCGGCGATCCGCGAGCATGAGGCGCACGCGCTCGGCGAGATAGGTGGAGAGCGGGAACTTCCCGCCCGCATAGGCAGGCACCTTGGGATCGGTCGCATGCGCCCGGGTCACGATCGCGTCCATCTCGCGCAAACCCTGGAAACGCAGAACCTCGCCCGCGAACACGAACGTATCGCCCGGCGCAAGTTGTTCGACAAAGTACTCCTCGACCTCGCCGAGGATCCGTCCGCCCGCGAGCGCGCCGGTCGGCTTGAGTGCGCCGCCCTTGAGCCGCGCCAACCGCACGCGCAACATCGGCGCCTCGACGATGGTGCCCACGTTCAAGCGGTATTGCTGCGCGATACGCGGATGAGCCACGCGGTAGGCGCCTTCCTTCGTGCGTTTCAGTTTGGCGTATCGGTCGTAATTCGCGAGCGCGTAGCCTCCGGTAGCCACAAAGGCGACGACTGAATCGAAACTCTCGCGGGAGAGATCGCGATAGGGCGCGGCGCTCGTGACCTCTGCAAAAAGCATGTCGGAGTCAAAAGGTTCCGCACAGGCCGTCCCGAGAATGTGCTGCGCCAAGACATCCAGCGCACCGGGCCGCGTGGGCGGCGTGTCCTGCTGACCCTCGCCCGCGGCTTCAAGCGCGGCCTGGCACTCCATGACCTCGAAGCGGTTGGCCGGCACGAGCAGCGCCTTACTCGGTTCGTCGAGGCGATGGTTGGCGCGGCCGATCCGCTGCGCCAGCCGGCTTGCACCTTTCGGCGCGCCGACATTAACGACGAGATCCACGTCACCCCAGTCGATGCCGAGATCGAGCGTGGAGGTGCACACGACGGCGCGGAGCTTCCCCGCCACCATGGCCGCCTCGACCTTGCGCCGCTGGCCGACGTCGAGCGAGCCGTGATGCAACGCGATGGGAAGATCGTCATCGTTGCAGCGCCACAGCTCGTTGAACAGCATCTCGGCCTGGGAACGCGTGTTGACGAACATGAGTGACATCTTGTGCGCCTTGATGGCCTCGTAGATTTCGGGCAGCGCATACCGGGCGGAGTGTCCGGCCCAAGGCAAGTCCGCATCGGACTTGAGGATCGTGATGTCGGCTTTCACGCCGCCCTCTGCGGTGACGATCTCAGCGAAGTGCGTCGCGGGCGCCTCTCCGTCATGCTGCGGCACGAGATAGGCGGAGAGCTCGTAAGGGCGCGCGACTGTGGCCGACAGGCCAATGGTCCGAAGCTCCGGCGACAGCGAGCGAAGCCGCGCCAAGTCGAGCGTCGTGAGCAGAATGTCCGGCGGCAAGACCCGTTGACGTGCGCGGCGCGACTGCGGCGTGTCGCCGGTCCGGGTCTCGATCTGGACGGGCAGCTCGATCTCGGCGATGGGCGTTGCGAGGTTGCGGGCAATGTCGGTCGCCAACGCCTTGAGCGGCGACACATAGAGCGTATGGACGCCGTAGCTCTGCTTGGTGAGCGCACGCTCCGCCAGATCGATCAGGCTGGGCAGGAACCCCGCCAGCGTCTTACCGCCGCCGGTCGGCGCGATCAGGAGCGCATCGGCTCCGCGCTGGACCGTTTCCAGCAGATCGAGCTGATGGGCCCGCGGATGCCATCCCCGCGCGGCGAACCATGCGGCGAACGCTTGCGGCAGCGGCGCTGGAGAGGCGCTTCGCACGCCCTCCGCTCTCCGTCTGCTCATTCGCGCGCTCACTGTCGTTGATCCCTCTATGGGCCGCGAGAGGCCCCTATCCGCCCCTTGGCCGGCTCTGCCTTGATCTTCCGGCTCTTGCCCCCCACCTCTTGATACAGACTTGAAGCAACGCCCACGATGCGGAGGGTACTCGTGTACATGGAACGGTTTTTTGGCGGCAATCCGGCTCTCGTCCTTGCCCGACTCGCGATCATATCGCTGATCGTCGGTGTCGTCCTCGCGGCGTTGGGCTTCAGCCCCTATGACCTCGTCCAGACCGTGCGCGATCTCATTCAGCGCCTCTACGACATGGGCTTTGCCGCGGTCGAGAAGGGCTTCCGCTACTTCCTGCTCGGCGCGGTGATCGTCTTCCCTATCTGGTTCCTGATGCGGGTCTTCAAGGTGTTCAGCGGCGGCGATGCCGCGTCCGATGATCTAGTGCCGCCGGAGCGTGAGCCGCACACCGCGGCGCCCACTAAAGAATCGCCAAGACCGTCTCCGGCGGGCGGCCAATAGCGGCCTTCTTCCCGGCAACCACGATCGGCCGTTCGATCAGGATCGGGTTTTCGGACAGAAGCGCAAGCAGCTCATCGTCCGAGACGGCGCGCTCTTTCAAACCGAGTTCGCCATAACGCGCCTCCTTGGTCCGCACTATGTCTTGCGGCAGTAACCCGAGCTTTTTCAAAATCGCCTTGAGGTCGTACTCACTCGGCGGGGTCTTCAGGTATTCCACGATGGCCGGCGAGGCGCCCCGCTCCTCAAGCAGCGCCA
>JARRPE010000185.1:0-3955 GCA_037383205.1 Methyloceanibacter sp. | reverse complement strand
GGGCAGCGGCATCTACAAGGACGCCGCCTCCAATGAGACGCTGCGGCAAGATTTCTTCGACGGCACCGTCTGGGTGGCTTGGGGCTTGCGGCCCTCGGCGCCAAGGTGGACGATGCTACCGCGAAGGGCGCGCGTGAGCCGGGGGGCCGCAAGACGGGCCGGCCGGCCTAGTCCGCGTTCAGGCGCTGTTCATGGGCGCTGCCATAGGGTGGCTTCCATGATGAGAGCTGTGGGGCAGATATGACCTGTCAGGGTTTCAAGATAGTGGCGGCGGTGGGCTTTGCCGCGCTGACCGGTTTGGTGGCGGTGGCGCCGGCCCATGCCGGGTGCATGCCGTTGGGATCCGCCGGCGGGCTGATCTCGAAAAACGGGCTGGTGCCGGGCACGGTCGCGGTCGCCAAGGCGCAGTCCAAGGGCGGCGGGAAAGTGATCAAGATCGTGCTTTGCCAGAATGGGAATAGCTTCGTCTACAAAGCCACCGTTCTCGGCAAGCAGGGTGACGTGAAGAACGTCTCGGTGAATGCCAAGACGGGGCAGTAGCGTTTCCGTTCATATGGTAGGGACCGAGGCGTCCCCAGAATCGCCACGGGACTGAGGCACATCGCATTGCCATTGCTGCAACGAAGACGCCAAGGGAGGGCAATTCTTTGAGGCTTCTCGTCGTCGAGGACGATCCAGATCTTAACCGGCAGCTTGCGACCGCGCTCGGTGAAGCGGGCTATGCGGTCGACACCGCGTTCGACGGCGAGGAGGGCCACTTCCTGGGCGATACGGAGCCATACGATGCCGTCGTTCTCGATATCGGACTGCCGAAGAAGGATGGGCTCTCCGTCCTCGAAGAATGGCGGCGCGACAACCGTAAAATGCCGGTTCTGATCCTGACCGCCCGTGAGCGCTGGAGCGACAAGGTCGCAGGGATGGATGCCGGGGCCGACGATTACGTCGCCAAGCCGTTCCACATGGAGGAGGTTCTCGCGCGCCTGCGGGCTCTCTTACGCCGGTCGGCGGGCCATGCCAGCAATGACCTCGTATGTGGGCCGCTTGTTCTCGATACGAAGGCGGCGCGGGTCACGGTCGACGGGCAAGCCATTAAACTCACCTCCCACGAATATCGCGTGCTGCACTATCTGATGATGCACCGCGACCGGGTGGTCTCCCGAACCGAGTTGGTCGAGCACCTGTATGAGCAGGACTTCGACCGGGACTCAAACACCGTCGAAGTCTTTATCGGACGGTTGCGCAAGAAGCTGCCCGTGGATCTGATCAAGACCGTGCGCGGCCTCGGCTATCGTCTCACGGACAATCCCGACGGGGCCTAGCCCGATGGGTCCAAAATCTCTCGCCTTTCGACTGTTTGTCTCCGCCGCCGCCTGGGTGCTCGTGGTGATTCCGATCGCCGCGATATTGCTGACGTCGCTTTACCGCCAAAGCATCGAACGCAATTTCGACGCGCGGCTCAACGTGTACATGACGAGCCTGATCGCCGCGAGCACGGCCGAAGGGGGCGACGAGCCGGAATCGCCCGAGAGTCTCGGGGCGCCGATCTTCGACATCCCGTTCTCCGGCTGGTACTGGCAGATCAAGGCCTTGGACGGCGCCGAAGAACGCCCGCTTTTCGTGTCAGGCTCGCTCCTAGATCAGCAACTTGCTCTACCGAGCGAGGAAGACGTGCCTGCCGACGACACGCTGACCCGCCGAAGTTACGTGAAGGGGCCGGACGGCGAGAACCTGCGCATCGAGGAACGGGAAATTAGGCCCGGCGACGAGGATGACACGGTCTATTCCTACGCCGTCGGCGGCAACGCGGCTGAGATCGACGACGATCTCGCCCAGTTCACCACCATGCTCGTGCTGGCGCTCGTCGTTCTCGGCGTCGGTCTGACGGTCGCCACGTTCTTCCAAGTGCGGTTCGGGCTGATGCCGCTGCGCGCCATCCGCCACGACCTGGCGGCGATCCGTTCAGGTGATGCAGAGAAGCTGGAGGGCGAACTCCCCGACGAAATCAAGCCGCTGCAGACCGAACTCAACGCGCTCATTCAATCCAATCGCGACGTGGTGGAGCGGGCCAGAACCCAGGTGGGCAAACTGGCGCATGCGTTGAAGACGCCACTCAGCGTCATCAGCAACGAAGCCCGCGCTCATGACGGGCCGCTCCCCGGCAAGGTGGTGGAGCAGGCCGAAATCATGCGCACCCAGATCACCCATCATCTCGATCGGGCGCGGGTCGCGGCGCGGTCCGGGGTCGTCGGCGGGGTGACCGATGTGGAACCGACGCTGATGGCGTTGAAGCGGGCGCTCGACCGCATCTACGGCGAGAAGGGGATTTCCCTGACCGTCTCCATCGATCCGGGCCTCAAGTTTCAGGGCGAGAAGCAGGATTTCGAGGAGATGACCGGGAATCTCATCGACAATGCCTGCAAATGGGCCAAGCACTCGGTGACGGTGACGGCCAGGCGTTTAAGCGAGGATACGCTGTCCGTGATGGTCGAAGATGACGGCCCCGGGCTCACGCAGGCAGAGCGGGAGAAGGCCGTTCAGCGAGGTCAGCGCCTCGACGAAACCAAGCCGGGGTCCGGTCTTGGCTTGTCCATCGTGGCGGACCTGGCCCACCTGTACAAAGGCCACTTCACGCTGGACGATGCCCGCGACGGCGGCCTCAGCGCAAGGCTAACTCTCCCCGCTGCTTGAGTTTTTTGGAGCCTCACGTCTCAACCTATTTTGGCCCGATTTTCTATTCTTAACACTCTGCTGAGAGGTTACACTTATACATCAGCCTCTCGCAGAGGGACGTTTCGGTCCTTCTGAGTTGTGGAAAGTACGATGAGATCCATTCTAGCAATTGCCTTATTGCCGCTGGGGCTTGCAGCCTGCGGAACCGGAGGAAACCTTGGCACTGACGCCCTTTGGGGCTCGATGTCGGGTAATTCCGGGACAGGCATGGACGCGCAGGATCAGCAACTCGCCGCGGAAGCGCAGCAGAAAGCCCTGGAATTCGGCCAAGCCGGTCAGGCGACCTCCTGGAGCAATCCCGCCAACCAGCACAACGGGCAGATCGTTCCCGGCACACCTTACAAGAAGGGCACTTCCTTCTGCCGGCCGTTCACCCATACGATGTTCATCAACGGGGCGCCCCAGACGACCAACGGGACGGCATGCCGTCAGCCCGATGGGCGCTGGAGCCAGGTAGGCTAGGCGCTGCCCGCCAAACATTGCCGCGATTTCATCTTTCAGCCACGCCTTCGCCTTGCTCTGGTAAGTGCCCTTGTCCTATGCCTAACGACCGTTGGAATTCTGAAGGTTAGGGACCAGTTCGTGCTGCTCTGGGTCATCCTGGCGGCTCTCACCGCCGCCGTCTTGTCCTTCTTGCTGTATCCGCTTGTCGGCGGCCGGGAAGCCGTGGACGAGCGCGATGCATTCGACGCCGCGGTCTACGGGCGCGCGGGTTGATCGGCGAGGCGGAAGCCGAAGCCGCGCGCCTGGAAGTTGCCCGGCGGCTGCTCGCCGCGAACGAGAAGGGCAAGGACGGCTCCGACGCCACGTCCCGCAATGCCCTGCCGCGCTTGGCCCTTATCGTGGTTGCTGCCTGCCTGCCCCTGGCCGCCCTGGGCGCTTACCTTTTTTATGGCTCACCAAGCTTGCCCGACCAGCCTTTGGCCGCGCGGTTGACCGACCCCGCGAAGGAAACGGATGTCGGTGTTCTGGTCGCCCGCGTCGAAGCGCGTTTGCGCGCGCATCCGGAAGAGGGTGCGGGCTGGGATGCTATCGCGCCAATCTATCTCGGCGCCCGGCGCTATGCGGACGCGGCCGAAGCCTATCGTCAATCCATCCGCCTCTTGGGGCCGACGGCGAAGCGGCTCTCCGGGCTCGGACAAGCGCTTGTCCTCGAGCAGCAAGGGCTTGTGACCGAGCCGGCGCGGGTCGCGCTCGAGGAAGCGCTGAAGCGCGATGAAACGCT
>JARRPE010000184.1:0-6797 GCA_037383205.1 Methyloceanibacter sp. | reverse complement strand
GATCGCGCAGGAGAGAGACGAGCTCGAGCGCTATCCCGATCAGGAAGCCGAGGAACTCGCGCTCATTTACGAGGCGCGCGGTATTCCGATCAACGAGGCGCGCGATAGGGCGAAGCACCTGATTGCAAATCCGGAAAAGGCGCCGGCGAGCAGCCCGGCAATACCGGTAAGCAGAATCTCACTTGGCCCTACGCCTGCGCCCGCCACACCCATGACCAGGCAGGTATTGGATACGAGCCCATCGTTCACGCCGAACACGCCCGCGCGCAACATGCCGCTGGTGTAGTTCTTGTGCTGGCGCCCGATATCCTTGACCGACGTGGGCCAGGCATGTTTCGCAGTATCTTCAGCTTCCGGCTTCGGCTCTTCGGTCCTGCTGCGATAGACGGATATGCCCCGCACCTTGTGGGCCGACAGTGCGTTGCGCATCGCGCGCGGCGGCAAGATGCCCAAGAGAAACACCATGATCCGCGACCGCATGGAGGGCGTGAAGCTTGGAACCTGTTTGAGGTCCTTGGCGAGGATGGCGGCCTGCTCTTCGGCTGCGTCCGCCATGTTGCGAAACAGTTTCGCGCGCTTTGGATCGCTCTCGTTGGCCGCGACGGCGCCGGACAGATAGGCCGCAGTCTTCTCCGACTCCCAGCGTTCAAGCACGTCTTCCATGGTGTTCCTCGTCAGACCAGATTTACGGCGCCCGTCTCGAGATCGTAGACCCCACCGGCAATCTTCAGCTTTCCGGCCATGACGGCCTCGCCGATGATCTTCGATTGTGTTTTCAACCGTTTCATGCCGAGACGCACATTCTCCGCGACCGTCTCGGCCAGTGGATCGCTGGCATGCCTGCCATGCGCGGAGATGACTGCTGGCTCGATGGCTATCACCAGCTCCTGGATATTGCCGGGAAGCTGCTTGCGCTGAACCGTCGCGCTAAGCGCGGTGAGCACCGCGCTGCAATTCGAGAGTCCCAAGACGAAGATCAGCGGGATGCCGAAGCTGGTCACGGCGAACTCGAAACTTGCCAGCTCATACTTACCCACAACATTACCGGCATTGCTCAGCACGAAGAGCTCTCCGGGAGCTTGATCGAAAAGGATTTCGGGCGGCACAGGGCTTTCGGCGCAAGATAGTACGCCGGCGATGGGGTGTTGTGCCTCGATCTGCGACGTACGCTCGACAGAGTAATCCCCGTTTTCGCTGCCGCCAGCCACATAGCGGGCGTTGCCAGCCTTCAGGCGTTCGAGCGCCTCGGAGGGCGGGATCGCGTTTGGCGGCGGCGCCTTGTCCTCCGCCCGCGCGCTACGACTGGGCACCATACCGACCACAAGCGAAGCCCCGGCACCGCAAACAAGCGCGCGGCGCGATAGCGTTGAGTGGTCACGGAATTCGCACATGCGCCCCCCTTTCCGTTGATTCTCGGCGTGCCTTGAACGTCCCGCGCGGGCCATCGCCGGTCAAGCCGCTCGCACGAATTTCACCGCATCCGGTTTCAAGTCGTCCGACGCGGGACGAACTCACGAGCCGGCCGCTCTAACGCGTGATACGAATTGTGGTGTTGCTCTTGCCATGCCTCTGAACGAGAGCGTAGAGGCGCGCGGCGTTGGAGGGGTGCAGCCGTATACAGCCATGAGACGCAGGCCGTCCGAGATGCTTGGTCTCATACGAGCCGTGGATCGCGTAGCCGCCCTTGAAGAAAATGGAATAGGGCATTGGCGAGCCGCTGTAGATGGTCGAGCGATGGTATCTGACGAGGTTATAGGGCTTGTAAGTCCCGGTCGGCGTCCGGTACCCGGGCCGCGCGGTCGAGACTTTCCACGTATAGGCCGGCTTGCCGTTGACATAGACGTGCATCCGCTGGCTCGACAGGTCGATCTGCGCCACGAGGCTGGCAAAGGCCGCCCCGGGCAGGACTGCGGCTGAGCCCCAGATCGCGATCATGACCAAGAAACGTCGCATTTGTTGTGTCTCCTCCGTAGCTCAACTCACACTCAAGATCGCCGGCGCGGACGCGTGGGCTTACAACCGTTAACGCAAGGCCGATCATAGCGGCCAGTTCCCGTGACTCGGACCCGTAATAGGCCCCTTTGAGCCAAGGGTGCGCTGGATCCTAAAGACAGGGGCTGAACATCTCCTGAACGGCGCGTGCGATTGCTCCCGGCCTCAGACGCACGGGAATTCTGGCGCCCTAAGGTCTCCTACTCCTGGTGTTGTTTGTGTTAGACTTTTTTCTTCAACGTCGTCAGCTAGCGGGGCACAGGTCATGTGGCTGGGGGACAATGCGTAGGCTGATCATCGGCCTGCCCATCATGTTTTTGATGACCGGGGTTGCGGCGGCGGAAGCCGCTTCGCCGCAGCCTGCCGTTCGTCCCCAGCATGTCGCACCGCCCGATGTGTCCGCCGCCCAACAGGGAGAGCCGCTCAACGAGGCACAGCCGCTCGACGGCGCCGAAGACGATCAGCCCGCTGACGGCGAGGATGACGTGGCGGCCTTGCAGCCTGACATCCCCATGGAACTCCCATTGCGCCGTCCTGAACCGCCAACAGATATTCCCGAGGCGAAGCTTGCCCCTGCCAACGATCTGTTCGGATCCGTGGCCGAGCCAGCCCCGCTCGCCGCGCGGGCGATCGGCGGCTACACCAAGGGCTGCCTTTCGGGCGGTGTGTCTCTGCCGATCAACGGGCCGGACTGGCAGGTGATGCGCGTGTCGCGGAACCGCAACTGGGGGGCGCCCCAGCTCATCGACTACATGGAACGGCTCGCGAGCGACGCACATGCGCTCGACGGATGGCCCGGGCTTCTCGTGGGAGATCTCTCGCAACCTCGTGGCGGGCCGATGATCACCGGTCATACAAGCCATCAAATCGGGCTTGATGCGGACATTTGGCTGACCCCGATGCCAGACCGTGTGCTGACGGATGAAGAACGCGAGGAAATGACCGCGGTCTCGATGCTGAAGGACCCCTTCACCGTCGACCCTGAAGTCTTTACCGATCTCCAAGTCAAGCTGATTAGGCGGGCCGCCTCATACCGGCAGGTCGGGCGGATCTTCGTCCACCCCGCGATCAAGAAGGCGCTCTGCGCCCGCGCGGACGTGGCCGGCAAGAACAAGGCGTGGCTCGCGAAGGTGCGCCCCTGGTGGAATCACCACTACCATTTTCATGTCCGGCTGAATTGCCCGCCCGGCATGGCGGGCTGCGATAGCCAGGCGCCCGTCTCGGGTGATATCGGCTGCGACGACAAGGACTTTAAGTACTGGGACAAGAAACTGAAAATTTCGGCCAAGTGGGCGACCGACCACGGCTATAGCCCCTTGGATCCGATCCGGCGCCGGCCCAGCGTTTCGGACCGCAAGAATCGCGGCAAGCTCGGGGAGCTGCCGAAAGAATGTCAGGCCGTCCTGACTGCTGGCGGCGTGGAGCCGCTCAAGGTGGGGGACGAGCTACCCGAGGTCGCCGTCAGGGCCGCGACCAGCAAGGACGCGGGGCCTGGCGTTCCGGTTCTCACCAAGGAAGAACTCGCCATAGCGCTGGGTCAGAAACCCAAAAAGGTCTCGATGCAGGCTCCCGAGCGCAACCCCATCCGGTGACGCTTCGTCCAACGGCGATGCGCCGTCTTTGCGCGCATCGTGCAGAGGCGTTCAAATCCCTTCGAGGGTCAGCGAAACGTTTTTGGGGACCCCCTCAAGCCGTGTTCCGACCGTCCGCTCACCGGCTTTTACCGGACAGGCTGTTGCCATACGGGCCCTGAGGATGCGGGCCTGCACACGGTCTGTGTCGAGGTGACCGAAGCATTCCTGACCTTCTCCAAGTCACGCGGGAACGATCTCTCCACGCCGATGCCGGACTTCGGATTCCCAGGCTTGAAGCCGGGGGACCGGTGGTGCCTGTGCGCGGCCCGCTGGCTTGAGGCTTTCGAAGCCGGAAAAGCGCCTCGGGTCATCCTCGGCGCGACACATGAGGCGACGCTCGAGCTCGTGAAGCTCGAAGACCTCAAACACTACGCCATCGACCTTGCCTGAGCGCTCAGGCGCGCCGCTCAGAACTGGCTTGTTGCGTCCATCCGGAGGTGGCAGCATGCGCGCCCAGGCCATCAACGGGCACCTTGCGGCACAATGAGCGAAAAATCAGAAGACAAGAAATCCAAGCCGGCACGACGCCCCCAGAAGCGCCAGATCTACCTCAAGGGTCACAAGCGCAAGTTTCTGGTCGTTGTCGACGAAACCCCGGAATGCGAGAGCGCGCTTGCCTTTGCCGCAAGCCGCGCCGAACGCACCAAAGGCCAGCTCGCGCTCCTCTACGTCATCGAACCCGAGGATGGTGCCATGCACTGGCTCGGTGTCGAGGAGATCGCGCGCGAGGAGGGGCTCAACAAGGCGAAGGCCGTTTTTCGCCTTTTCGGGCGCAAACTCAAGGCCTTAGGCTTCGAGGATCTGGACCCCGAGGAGATCGTGCGGGAAGGCTCGAAATCCGAGGAAATCACCAAGCTGATCGAAGAAGATCCCGATATCGGCGTCCTTGTTCTCGGGGCGTCTAAGGACCCCTCCGGCCCCGGCCCGTTGGTCTCGAGCCTTGCGGGCGGCCGCCTCGCAGGCGTCTTCCCGACGCCGATCACGGTGGTTCCGGGACACCTGTCGACAGAGGAGATTCTAGCGCTGGCTTGAGGCCAAAAAGGCGCTGGAGAAGCCGCCCCTCTAGCCCCCGCCGCCTTGACTTCGGGGCGCCGTGGGCACAAATATAGAATAATTCTAAGACTCGCATGAGACTCGTCTCACAGAAGGGCCTGTCATGTTTATCCAGACCGAGGCGACGCCGAATCCGGCGACCCTGAAATTCCTGCCTGGACGTACCGTCCTCGGCGACCACGACGCGGTTGAGTTCCGCGCGGGCGACGAAGGCGATGCCTCGCCGCTTGCCTCGCGGCTGTTCGAGATCGACGGCGTTTCAAGCGTGTTTCTCGGCTCCGATTTCATCAGCGTGACCAAGAGCGATGGCGAGTGGCCGCACCTCAAGCCCGCGATCCTTGGCGCGATCATGGAGCATTACCTGTCCGGCGAATCCACAATGGACGACGCCGAAGAGATCAAGGCGGGCGATGAAGAGTTCTTCGAGCCCGAGGACGAGGACACGGTCAAGACCATCAAGGAGCTTCTCGATACGCGCGTCCGGCCGGCGGTGGCCCAGGACGGCGGCGATATCACGTTTCAGGGCTATCGCGAGGGCGTGGTCTATCTGCATATGCGCGGCGCGTGCTCCGGTTGCCCGAGTTCTACCGCGACGCTCCGGCACGGCATCGAGAACCTGCTGCGGCACTTCATTCCCGAGGTGCAGGAAGTCCGCCCGATTTGACGGATCGCCTTTCAGACGGCTCCTTCGCACAGCTTTTTCACGAGGCGCGTACGCACAATGCCTGGCAAGACCGGGATGTGCCCGATGCGCTGCTGCGCGAGCTCGTATCGCTCGTCTTGCTGGGATCGACGAGCGCGAATTGCAGCCCCGCCCGCTTCGTTTTCGTGAAGTCGGCGGAGGCAAAAGCTCGGCTGAAGCCTTTTCTCTCCGAAGGTAATCAAGAGAAGACCATGCAGGCTCCCGTCTGCGCCATCATCGGCCACGACATGGAGTTCCACGAGCACCTGCCCGAGCTTTTTCCGCATACGGATGCCAAGAGCTGGTTTACCGGCAAACCTGAAAAGATCGCGGAGACTGCTTTCCGCAACGGCACGCTGCAGGGCGGCTATCTCATCATGGCGGCGCGGGCCCTCGGGCTCGACTGCGGCCCCATGTCGGGTTTCGACCCGGCGGGCGTGGACGAGGCGTTTTTCGCGGGCACAACCGTCAAATCGAACTTTCTGTGCAATCTCGGCTACGGCGACAGCTCCGCTCTGATGCCCCGGTCGCCGCGATTCGACTTCGACCAAGTCGCCCGCATCCTCTAAGACCACCCCATGAACATCTTGGCGCTCGATACGAGCATGGGAGTCTGCTCTGCCGCCGTGCTGCGGACAGGCCCGTCGGAACGGGCCGAGGCTTTGCGCGAAACCCGAATGCTGCGCGGTCACGCCGAAGCCCTGATGCCGATGGTCGAGGCGGTCCTTGACGAGGCCGGTCTCGCGCCGAGCCAGCTCGATGTGATAGCGGCGACCCAAGGGCCCGGCAGTTTCACAGGCGTCCGTATCGCGATCGCGGCGGCCCGCGGTCTCACCCTGACATCGGGCGCATCGCTCTATGGAACCGACAGTCTTACCGCGATGGCGCGCCGGGCTCTCCGCGAAGGCCTTGCGCCGGACGGGCCGTTTGCGGTTGCTGTCGATGCGCGGCGCGGCATGGTCTATTTCGGCGTTTTCGGGGCGGACGGATCGCGGCTCGACGGCCCCTCGCTCCTCACGCCCGAAGACGCGGCGGCATGCCTGTCAGGCGGGCTTGCGGTCGGGAGCGCGGCCGGCCTTCTGGCCGCGGCCGCAGGCAACCAGGCGCTCAACGCCGCGCGGCCCGATCTCCAACCGGGCGCAATGGCGCTCGCCCACCTTGCCGCTGAGAGCGGTGTGCGGACGCCGGTCTTGCGGCCGCTCTACTTGCGGCCGCCTGACGCCAAACCCCAGAACACGGCCTTGGAACGGCGCCCATGACAGACAACGAGCACGGCGAGGATATCGAAATCCGGCAGGCCGCGGCATTCGACGCCGCGCTCCTCGCCGCTCTTCACGCGGCTTGCTTCGGCAACGGCGGACAATCCCCTCAACAGCCCGCCTGGGACGAGGCGGCGATGGCGCAGGTCATCGCCAGCCCCACGACACTTTGCCTGT
>JARRPE010000183.1:0-3740 GCA_037383205.1 Methyloceanibacter sp. | reverse complement strand
CCGCGCCGACGACGCCGATCAGCAGATTGGTGAGGAGATCGTTCCTGCGCCCCCCATCAGATATGAGGCGAGGACGCCAGCGATGAGGCCGACCACGAGGAAGATAATGAGCGACATTTCAAGTCTCCTGCTGTTGGGCCGGCAAAAGTCGGACCGGTGTGGACCGCTGCTCACCGGCTTTTCGACTCAAGGCGCGATCAACACTGGTGTGAATACAGCGCGCTCAAATGTGCAAGGCTCGTCCAAACGCATCCAGAACCGACTCATGCATCATCTCCGATAATGTCGGATGAGGGAAGATCGTGGCCATCAGTTCGGCCTCGGTCGTCTCGAGCGTCTTGCCGATAGCGAATCCTTGAATCAGTTCGGTGACTTCCGCGCCGATCATGTGGGCGCCAAGCAAAGCGCCCGTGTTGGCATCGAAGATCGTCTTGATGAGTCCGTCCGTCTCTCCGAGGGCAATCGCCTTGCCGTTCGCAGAATACGGATAGCGGCCGACCTTGAGTTCGTATCCCGCTTCGCGCGCGGCGGCTTCCGTCAGTCCCAGGCTTGCGATTTGGGGCGTGCAATAGGTGCAGCCGGGCACGCTGCGCGGATCGAGCGAATGAACACCTTCAAGGCCGGCGATCTTCTCCACGCAGAGCACGCCTTCGTGCATGGCCTTATGGGCGAGCCAGGGCGGTCCGACCACGTCACCGATGGCATAAACGCCGGCTGCTCCCGTGCGGCACCATTCATCGACGACGACGTGTCCCCTATCGACCGTTATACCGTTCTGCTCGAGGCCAAGCCCTTCGACATTGCCGGTGATACCGACCGCCATGATCACGCGCCCTACGGCGATCGCGTTGGTGTCGCCGTCGGCGGTGCGCAGCCGCGCCATCACGCCGCCATCCTGGGTATGGCTGAGTTGCTCGACGGTCGCGCCCGTATGGATCGTGATGCCCTGTTTGGCGAATGCCTTATGGGCGAGCTTGGAGATCTCTTCGTCCTCGACCGGCAGGATTCGATCCTGCACCTCGACGACCGTTACCGCGACACCGAGCGCCCGATAGAAGCTTGCGAACTCGATGCCGATCGCGCCCGATCCAATGACGAGAAGTGATTGCGGCAGGCTCGGCGGCACCATGGCTTCCTTGTAGGTCCAGATACGCGCCCCATCGGGTTCGAGGCCGGGGAGGCTGCGGGCCCGCGCCCCGGTCGCGATGACGATGTGTTTGGCCGCGACCGACGGCAAGGTGGTGCCGTCTTTCGCCGTCAATGCGACACGGCCTGGTCCTTCGAGCCGGGCGCTCGCGTCAAACACGGTGATCTTGTTTTTCTTCATCAAGAAGGCGACGCCGCTTGCGAGTTTGTCGGCCACGGCGCGGCTACGCTGTATAAGCCGCTCGAAATCGAATCCGAGCCCCTCGACGCGCAGGCCGAAAGCCTCGGCCTCCTGGATTTGGCGGTAGAGCTCCGAGGTGCGCAGCAACGCCTTCGTCGGGATGCAGCCCCAGTTCAGGCAAATGCCGCCCAGATGCTCGCGCTCGATGACTGCCGTCCGCATGCCGAGCTGCGCGGCCCGGATGGCGGCCACATAGCCGCCGGGACCGCCCCCGATGACGACGAGATCGAATTCCGTGCCGGACGTCATGAGCACGGCCCTTTCGTCAATGGCCTTGTCATCAAGATCCAGTCTCCCGCTTGCGGCAAGTCCGGCGGCAGAACGGCGGGTTCGCTTGCGATCGGGTCGTATCCCGCCCGGCGATACAGCCGCCCTGCGCCTTCGTTCCAACTGCCCACGATTATGCTGGCGGCAGGAGCCCCAGTGGCGCGTGCACGGTCGTTCGCGACATCGAGCAGTTTCATGCCAAGGCCTTGCCCGCGATGTTCGGTGAGTGTGGCCAGCACATTCACATACCACGTCCCGGGCGCTTGGGCTTCGAGTCGAACGAGCGGCTGGAACAAGGCGGGGAGTTCGTCGACGTCCGAAAGGTCGTACGGGTCGTCAAGCCGATAGCCGATGAGGCAGGCGACAATCTCATCGCCGATCTCGGCCACGGTGGCGTGGCGATACGAGAAGCCTCCCTCTTCCCGGCGCGCGCGTTCACGCCCGACCTCGAGCGCCGATTGCCCCGGGCCCGCCATGTCGAGCCACAGCCGGTTCGGGCCGCCCTCGCCCGCGATATCGACGAGCACGGCCAAGGTCGCGGCATCGGCGAGCCGCGCCGAGCGGAATGTTGGCCCTTCCGTCACGCCGGCGGCCTTTGCATCAAGATCCAATCTCCCGATTGCGGGTATGAGTCCGGCAAGATCGCCGGCTCCCGCGCCACCTGTAAAAAGCCGCAGCGCGCATAAAGGCGTTCGGCGCCCGCGTTCCAACTGCCGACGACGAGACTATTGCCGCGTGCGCCGGTCTCCCTGGCCTTTGAGGCCGCAATCGCCAGAAGCTTCGACCCCAGTCCATATCCCCGGAACTCGGCGTAGCCGGCGATGACGTCGATGTACCATGTGCCTGGCGCTCGAACCGCCAGCCGCGCGACGGGGCGAAAATAGTCCGGCTTCTCGTCCAGCCGATATGCGTCGTACAGGTCTTCGGGCAGCCCACCGATTAGGCAGCCGGCGATCTCGGGGCCCACCATGGCCATCGTCGCATTGCGATAGGAATCGACCTCCTCGGGCCGCCGCACCGATTGGCGGCCGACTTCGAGTGCCGATTGTCCGGGACCTGCCTGTTCCAGCCAGATCCGGTTCGCGAGGCCATTGGCAGCGATGTCCGCGAGCACGGCCAAGTCGGCGGCATCGGCAAGCGTCGCCGGGCGGAATGTGGGTTCGAACGCCATGGATATGTAAGACGGTCTCCCCGGCTAGACCAGCATGGTCACGGGGTCTTCGAGATAGGCCTTGAAGGCGGCGAGAAGCTCCGCGCCGAGCGCGCCGTCGATGACGCGATGATCGCAGGACAACGTTGCGCCCATCATCGTGGCGATCTTGATGGCGTCATCCTTCACGATCGGTTTCTTCTCCGCGCGCCCCACCGCGAGGATCGAACTGTGCGGCGGATTGATCACCGCGTCGAAACTGTCGATGCCATACATGCCGAGATTGGAGATCGACGTGACGCCGCCTTGGTACTCATGCGGGGCGAGACGTTTGGAACGCGCGCGCGTCGCGAGATCGCGCATCTCGTTGGAGATCTCAGAAAGGCTTTTGAGCTCGGCATCGCGGATCACGGGCGTATAGAGGCCGCCGCCTTCGAGCGCGACGGCGACGGCGATGTCGGACGGTCGATGGCGCAGGATGCCCTGCTCCGTCCAAATCGCGTTCGCGGCCGGAACGGTTTGCAGCGCCATGGCCATAGCTTTGATGATGAAATCGTTCACCGAGAGCTTGAAGGCGCGCGGGCCCTCCTGGGGTGCCATGCCGTTAAGCCGTTCTCTGGCGGCAAGAAGCGCGTCCAGCTCGCATTCGATGTTGAGATAGAAGTGCGGGATCGTTTGCTTGGCGAGCGTCAGCCGGTCCGCAATGAAGCGTCGCATCGTGTCGTGCGGTACGACTTCATAACGTCCGGGCTCGTAGAGCGCGAGTATCTGCTTGTCCGGCATCGGCCGCGCCATGCCAGGGGCTTGAACGGATGACGGCGCCTGCATCAGTTCACCGTGGAAGGGCGCTTCTCCCTGCGCGTCTTCTGCCTGCGCGGCGGCTGGTTTGGACGCCGGCGGTTCGGGCCGGATTTCGGCGCGTTCCACATCGGCGAG
>JARRPE010000182.1:0-3741 GCA_037383205.1 Methyloceanibacter sp. | reverse complement strand
CGGGAAGGCCGCTATTGCTGAGGCCCCAGATCGTGCCCGCGAGCGCGGCGACGGTATCTTCGGAAAGCCCCAGCACCTTGCCCACCTCGCGCACGGCGGAGCGGCCTCTATAAGAAATGACCGTCGCCGCAAGACCGGCGCGGTCGCGGCCATAGCGGGCATAGATATATTGAATGACCTCCTCGCGGCGCTCGTGCTCGAAGTCCACGTCGATATCGGGGGGCTCGCGGCGCTCGGGCGAGACGAAACGCTCGAACAGAAGATCAATCTCGGTGGGATCGACATTGGTGATGGCCAGGCAATAGCACACGGCGGAATTGGCGGCCGAGCCGCGCCCTTGGCAGAGAATGCCGAGGCTGCGCGCGTAATGCACGATGTCGTAGACAGTCAAAAAGTAAGGCGCGTAGTTGAGTTCCTTGATGAGCACGAGTTCCTTTTCGATCGTGCTGCGGACTTTGTCCGGGATGCCGTCCGGAAAGCGCCAGGCGGCGCCTTCCCACGCGAGTTCCTCCAGATGTCCTTGCGGGGTTTTGCCTTCGGGAACCGGCTCATCCGGATATTCGTATTTCAACTCGTCGAGGGAGAAGCGGCACGCTTGCGCAATCTCGACGGTGCGCTCCAGCGCTTCCTCATAGCCTTTGAAGAGCCGCGCCATCTCGGCGGGCGCTTTCAAGTGCCGCTCCGCATTGGCTTCTAGACGAAAGCCTGCTTCTCCAAGCGTACATTTTTCGCGAATGCAGGTGAGCACGTCCTGGAGCGGGCGCCGTTCTGGCGTGTGATACAGTACGGCCCCGGTGGCGATGAGCGGGATGCGCGTGCGGTTGGCAAGGTTTGCAGCTCGTTCGATCCGTATACGGTCATCGCCGCGATAGCCGTGATGAGCCGCGAGATAGAGCGGCGCCTTCAAAGTCTGTTTGAGGCGGAGGAGCTCTTTCTCGAACCGGGCATCGTCCGTGTCGTCCTCGCCTCGCAACGCGATAAAGATCAGGCCGTCCGCATGGTCCGCCACATCCTCGAGCACGAGAAGACATTCCCCTTTCTCGGCGCGGCGCTGCCCGCGTGTCAGCAGGCGGCAGAGCCGGCCATAGGCTGCGCGGGACGTGGGATAGGCGAGGAGGGACGGCGCATCCTCAAGGATCAGCCGCGCGCCGGCGATGAATTGGATGCCGGCCTCTTTCGCCGCGATATGCGCCCGCACCACGCCGGCAAGCGTATTGGCGTCCGCGACGGCGATGGCCGTGTGGCCGAGCGCAACCGCTTGGCGCACGAGCTCTTCGCCATGAGAGCCGCCGCGTAGAAAGGTGAAGTTCGTGGTGACGTCGAGTTCGGCGTAACGGGGTTCGGTGGGCTCTGTCATGGAAAGACTCCATGCAGGTACCAGCGCGGCGGGTCGCCGGGCGCTTCGTCCCGTTCCTGGTAAAGTCCTTCGCGGAAGACCCAGTAGCGGCACCCGTCTTCGTCCTCGATACGGTAGTAATCGCGCGTGCCCTGCGCCGGGCTGCCGTCGAGGACGCGCCACCATTCGGGCGCGATGCGCTCAGGTCCTTCCGCCTTGACGACGCGGCGGCTGACTCGCCGCCAGGTGAAGCGGAGCGGCGGTCCTTCGGGGACCTCCGCCATCACGGTCACGCTTTCCGGTTTTGCGAGCAGAAGAGGGGGGCGCCGCGGCTTCTCCAAAGACTTGTGATGGGCGCTCGCGTTGGAGCCGTCATTCCAAGGCGGCAGTTTTGCAAAGGCGCTTCGCGCCGTTTGCGCAAGCTCGGGGATGTGGCTCTGTTGCGGGAACAGGCGCCGCACGGTCCGGGTACCTAAACGGCTGGCAAGCGCGTCGATGAGTTTTTCGGGGCCGGGCTTGCGGTCGGTCGCGCTGAGAGCGGTTTGCTCCGGAGACAGGTCGTCGACGGCGAGCGCTGCGAAGGTCATGAGGTCGACGCCGAACCCCATGTCTATCGTGTCGAGCTTCTCCTTGAGAAGGCGCACCAGATGAGTTGCCGTCGCCGATGGTGCGCTCAAACCGGCTTCGAGTGCGACGGAGGAGCCGTCCGTGCGCGCGGCCCATAGAACCACGCGCCGGGCCCCGGCTCGTGCGTGCGCGAGCATGCCGCAAAGCTCGGCCGCGAGACGTTCAAGACCGGCAAGGACGCCGTCATGAGAGATAAGCGGTTCGGCAAAGGAGAGGCGCGCCACGAAATTCGGCGCGGGCAGAAGCGGCGCGTGCGTTTCCTTCCGCGTCCCGAGCGCTTCGTCGAGGCGGTGCAGGACGCTTTCGGCGGCGTCCCTTGAATGGAACCGCCGTTCGAGGCTGACGCGCGGCAGGCCGTAAAGCTGGCCGATGCGTTTCAGCCCCAGCCGCCGCAAGAGGAGCACCGTGCCGGGCTCGAGGCGGAGGGCTTCGACGGGGAAGGGCGCGAGCGTGTCCGGCAGGGTGTCGGGCACAGCGATAGCGGGGCTGCGCCGTGCGAAATGCGCCAGCGCCGAGGCGGCTCCGAGCGTGCCGGCGCAGCCAAGCCGGGCGCGGAGGCCCAGTCTGGCAAGACGCTCTTTGAGATCGGCAAGCAGTTCACGCTCGCCGCCGAAAAGATGTGCGACGCCGGTTACGTCGAGCCAAAGGCCGTCCGGGCCATCCACGTTGAGGGAGGGGCTGTAGCGGGAGGCCCAGCGCGCGAGTGATTCCAGAAAGGCCGCGTCCTTTCCAGGCGCATTGGGCTCGGTGAGAAGCGCGGGGCAGATGGCGCGGGCATCAGCCAGCCGCATGCCGGGACTCAACCCTTCCTGCTGGCAGGGGATGTTGAGGGCCGTGAGCGTCAGCCCATGTGTATCGCTACCGACGAGCGCGAAAGGCGCCTTAGCCGGTGGCGGTGCGTGGCCCGCGTGCAAGCGTTCCCGTGTCAGCCGCTCGATCGGAAGATGCGGCAACCACACGCAGACCATCCGGCTCATGCGGGCCGTCATGACCGGCCTGCACATGGAGACCTGTGCCTTCTCTTATTATTGGCGCTACCGGCCTCTGGCCTGCTTGAGCGTTTGATATTGGCGCTACCGGACTTCTTTCTTGTGCTGCCGCGCTCTGCGCTACTTGAGCACAGCTTACTTGAGGGGTGGCTGCGCCGGCCCGGCTGCGTTCGAGGGAGAGGCGCCAGCAGGCGGGGCCGGGAGTGCCTCCGCCGAAGCCGGCGCCCGTATCGAAAGGGATATGGGCGCTGGCCTCCGTAGCGATCCGCCAGCGCGTGAGCGTGCCGGGGATCTTCGCCTCACCATGACCGGTGAGGAGGAAGCACGGCGTCCTGGCGGCGCGGGCGGCAAGGCCCAGCCGCCGGGCTATCAACGGGGTTTTGATCTCGGTTTGAGCTAGGCCTGCGATCAGGGCGGCGCTCTTCAGCCCTTCTTCCAGGGCCCAGGCGGCTTCGTCGGCGGTGCGCGTCTCGACGATGAGAACGCGCGCCGGGTCGAGCCCGGCTTTGACAAGACCGGGGCCATAGGGGCGCCCCCATTCCTGGGCTTGCCGCTGCGTCATGCACCACAGCACCGCTCCGGGGCCTTGGCGTTGGATGTCGGCGATCACGGACAGGGCAAGCCCCAGCCCCGCCGGCGTGTCGCGATAGGCATGGGGCTTGATCTCGTGCAGCCCCGCTTGATGCAGCGTACTCAAGGGGCTGTGCGAAGCGGCAGTCGCTGTGTTGGAGGCAGAAGAAGGCGTCAAAGAGCAGGCGGGACGGGAAGGGGCCGCACCCGGCGCGGGGG
>JARRPE010000181.1:0-4762 GCA_037383205.1 Methyloceanibacter sp. | reverse complement strand
CTCCTGATCTTCAAGCCGTAGCGTAAGTCGCGCTTTCGGCGCTTGTGATGATTCTTCCCTGCTTGTGGGGAACAAAGCACGCATTGGCCTACCCAAGCTTGTAAATCCGGTGCGCTCAACGCGGCGGGGTTGCCGGGCTTTGCCTCAGCTCACGTCTATCATGGCCGATCGACAACCACTGGTGGAGCAGCAAGGTGACGGCGGATCGGCCAAGCGACGCGGCGCAAGAGGCTACGGGCCGCGCGCGGGTCGGTAGGTCCGTTCGTGCCTTCGCTGCCGTGATGACAGCCGGCATGCTTGGGATGACGTCGGCCCTGGCCGGCGACGAAGCCCCGCAGCGCGAGGTCTTCGCCGGGGTCGAGGCCGCAAGCAACTACACGAGCGTGTATGCCGGCGGCGGCTATGCCTTCGGCGCCGGGTTCGATGCGCCCGGCTGGCGGCTTCGCGCTGTCGGGGCCTGGGGTCGTTACAGTTACAACGGCGCGCTGTTCGATGGTGCCGCTTATCGCCGTAGCACGTTCAACGGCGACGTTGCCTACCTCTCCGCGCAGGCCGGCTATCAGTTCCATCGCGGTCCGGCGATTGCCAAGGTCTTCGTCGGGGTGGAAGCGGTGGACCAGGCCATCAGTCCCTTCGATTCGGGCAACACCGTCCAGGGAACGGAAGTCGGCATGAGGCTCACGCTGGAGACCTGGACGGACATCTCCGAACGCTGGTTTCTCTCCGCAGACGGTTCCTATGGCACGGCCTTTCAAGAGTATTGGCGACTCACCCGCCTTGGGTGCCGCTTGGGCCCGGTCTTGTCGGTCGGGCTCGAAGGCGGTGTTCTCGGCAATCAGGAATACGACGCGGGACGCGGCGGTGCTTTCTTGCGCAGCACGTTCGATGCGTTCGAGGCCACGCTGTCCGGTGGTTTACCGGCGACTATCTCCTAAGCGAGCCAAGCGACTATGTCGCGTTCGGCCTCTACCGCAAGTTCTGAACAGTCACTGGCGGGAACCCGAACAACGGCTGAAGCTACGGGGAGACCTTAGGCCGGCGCGTTCTGTGTAGAGAGTGTCCGCTGTGGGCCTCGGCTCTGAGACATAGGCGCATCGAAGAAGCACCTACCATCGAGAAAAAGGCCCGCAGACTCGCTCCGAAGGAAAAGATGATACGAAGACTCTAAGCAGCGCAATTATGCGCGAGCCGTATCCCCGGACTTACTCACATGCTGTGGATGGGCATGTGCGTCTCGCGGCACGCCTCTCAAGGAGCCGTTTCGGCCGGCGCGACGCTTCTGTCCGCGCCATCGCGTTTTGGCTGTTTGGGGCTAGCCGCTTTCGGCGCGCGCAGGCTCGCCGCCCAAGTGGCGAAACGCTTCTTCAGCGCATCGCCATTCTTTTCCCACCAGGCCTCGTCGAACTGCAAGGCGTTCTGGGAATTGCTCGGGGCCGTCGGCAGAAACGCCTGCATATCGACTCCGATCGCCGGATGCGTGCCGACCTGTGCGAGAGCCGATGTCCGCATGGGACCGTATGCGGTGAGCCGCGCCTGGGCCGCGAGTTGGGCAGGGGCGGTAGCAAAACGGATGAAGCGCATGGCCTCGTCCTTGTTCTGAGACGTCTCCGGAATGGCCCAGGCGTCCAGATCGTAGATCTGTCCGTCCCACAGGATCTTCAGGTTACGGTCCAGGGCAGCGGCGCGGAACATGCGGCCGCTGTAGCCGGCCGCCATCGCGGCGCGGCCCGTAACGACCCACGCCATGGGGTCGGCCGGCTTGTCCCAGAGAAGAACGCTGTCTCTGATCTTGTCGAGCGCCGCAAAAGCCCTGTCTGCCCCTTCAGGGGTCGCAAGCTCTTGGTAGACGTTCTCGGGTGCCACGCCATCGGCGAGCAGGGCCAGTTCAAGCGTGCGGGGCGCATTGTTCGGGAGGGCGCGCTTGCCGGGAAAGCGTGCCGTATCCAGCAGCGCGCCGATGGCCGTTGGCGCATTGCCTTGGAATGCTTTCCGGTTGGCGACGATCGCCATGGCCCAGGCGACGGAGGCTACGCCGCATTTCGAGATCGCACCGGGCAGGAAGTCGTCTGCCGTGTCGCCGTCGCTCTTGAGTTCATCGGGATCGAGCGGCGCCAACACGCCTTCGTCGCAGAGGGTCGTGAGCGCGCCGGCCGAAACATCCACGACGTCGATCGGCGTCTTCGCATCTTCGATCAGTAATCTGACTTTCGATGCGTCGCCGCCATAGATCTCCGTGGCGATCGCCGTGCCGGTCTCCTTGGCATACGGCTCCAACACCGCGATTTCCTGAGCGCGTCCATACGCGCCGCCCCACGTGGCGATGTTCAAGGTTTGCTGCGACCACGCCGCCGAAGGCACGTTCCACGCAAGGACAAATGCGACCGCTG
This sequence comes from Methyloceanibacter sp., assembly GCA_037383205.1. Lineage (GTDB taxonomy): Bacteria > Pseudomonadota > Alphaproteobacteria > Rhizobiales > Methyloligellaceae > Methyloceanibacter. Next base: position 2,375 of record JARRPE010000181.1, on the reverse strand, counting down.
CAGCAACGCAGGGGCGGGTGGAAAGGCCGTTTGGAACCCGGCGGTTGGTGACGTGGTGCAACACAAGTAATGGCCGTGCGTCGTTTTCGCGTTCGTTATAGCCACTCGTTCAGGGCGTGCGCTATTGCTTTTCCGTGTCCGGCTCCGGAGCGGCGGTCTCTTGCTCGGAGGCTGGCGCGCGCGCCATTTCCGGGGTTGTGAGAGAGCCGTGGATCGTGATGCCGGGCTGAGGCTTGGCAACGCTCACGGCGGGATCGAGATGAACCTCAGAGTCGGGCATTTGCAGATCCCAATCAAGGGTTTGCCGTGCGATGTCCAGGCCTCCCGCACCCGAGACCGGCTTGTCGCCCGTGGTCATGCGAAAGCTTTGACACCACAAGTGCCCGGCCGAAAGGCTGCAGTCCGCGTTGAGCTCCGAGTAAGGGGTCACGGCGTCCTCGCTCCATCCGGTTGCTTCGGCGTCCGGTTTCGACAGAAGGGTGCTCAGATCGATCGGCAGCGTTCCGTCCTCGGCCGTTACCACTACCGTGCCTGCAAGGCCGCGAATGAGTTCATCGTGCGTTGTGCCGCCCGTCGACATGTCGGCCTTCACCGTGCCTGAGCCGGTTATCGGCACTATCATGCCGAGCGATTGCCGGCAGGTGTCGATTGCGACATCCGCGAGGCTACCCGCCAGCGCCGCTTCCACGCGGGGCGATGTGAGATCGAGGTCGAAGCGGCCCTCGGCGTGGCCGCCGCAAACCTTGAGCGCGCCGATCTCGCTGGAAATGGCGCCGTTTTCCGCGTTGATCGTTAGCCCGCCGCGGCCGAGTTGCAGCGTGCCCCCAGAGACTTCCGCCGCCGAGATACGCAAGTCCGCATCGAGGTATTTCAGCAGCACCCAGTCAAACAGAGATTCGTCCGCCCCCGCCGCGGACACGCTCGTCAGGTAGGGATCAAGCGACAAAGTGTCGAAGGCGAGGGTCCCATCAATGCGCGGGCGCGCGCCGGCCGTGAGAGCCATGAGGCCAACGGCCTCATTCCCATCGAACTCGAATGTGCCGTCGTCGAATGTCAGGGTCGATCCCAGCCAATGCACGCGGCCGCTGGCGCTTGCATCCTTCAGGCTTTCGCCCTCGGGCAGTGCGACCCCGACCCATGCAAGGAAGCGGCGGATGTCGGGCAGTGTCGCCTCTAGTCGGCCTTCGCCGCCGAGCTCCTCCCCCAATTCCATTGTGCCGGAGAAGCGGGCGGTCAGCGGCGCGGACGTGACTTTCAAAGTGAGCGGCGCGCTCTGTCCCGCTTCGGCCTCTCGCGTTCTGCCGCGGTCCATCGAGAAATTTACGTTTTCGCCGTTGAACACGAAGGCACCGACGGCCTCGAGCGCGCCGAGCTGACCCCGCGTGTTCAGCCGGAGATCGAGATCGCTAAGGACGGGCTGCCCCCTTCCCGGTTCGACCACACCCTGGTGGATACGGATGTTTTCGAGGGGCGCGCCGGCGACAAAGCTTGTGAGCTGCCCGAGCACGGTCTTCGCCGTTCGGTCGTCATGTCCCGCTTTTAGCGTCAGCGTCGGCTTATCGAGCCGCAGCGATCTGAGGGACACTTTCCCCAACAGGAGATCTGGCAGCGACAGGGTCAGGCGGAATTTCGGCGCCGTTACCGATCGGACACTCGGTAGTTTTTCGGCATCCGACAACTTGAAGCCGCCCTCGATCGAGGGAGGCAGGTAGCGCAACTGCAGCGGCTTTTGGAGGGTCACCGTGCCGCCGGTCCAGTCCGACAGGGACGCTTCCACCTGGTTCCGGAGGTTCGATGGGGGCCCTGCGGGCCGCAGGAGCAGAAGCACGAAACCGACGGCGATAACCGCAAGAAGTCCGGCAAGAAGCCATTTCCAAAAAGATTGGCGCGGCCTCATCCCGACCCTTCCACATACTCGGCTGCATGGGTTCTGCCCGAGCAGACCGGCTGCCCGTGCGCGAGCAGCGAAAGACGCACCCGCGATAGGGGCATACAATCGAGACCCAGTGAACCCAAGAGCCTCATTCTCTTGGCTTATCAGGAAATTGGCAACGCCAATTCCTCCTTGGTGACGGGAACCTCGGCCCGCGAGCTCGATGTGCCGGGCCGGCTGCTGGCAATAATCCCATGAAGAAAGAGCACCGGCACCAGGCTGACCAGCACGATGGTCAGAGCCGACAGACCCGCCTCTTCATAGCGATAGAGAGAGGCCAGGGTGAAGACCTGGGTTGCCAGAGTGTCGAAATTGAACGGCCGCAGGAGCAATGTCGCTGGAAGCTACTTCATGGAGTCGACGAAGACGATCAGCGCGGCCGCGCCGAGCGTCGGCCGGAGGAGCGGCAGATGGACGCGCCACAGCATCTGGGTCACGGAAG
>JARRPE010000180.1:0-3753 GCA_037383205.1 Methyloceanibacter sp. | reverse complement strand
CGCCGGCTGGTTCAGTGCCCCGGAAGACCATCCGTTGGATGTACCCCGTCGGCACTCCGCTGTAACGCAGCGCGCCGTCGCTCACAAAGCCGAACCGGCCATAGAAGCCGGGATTGCCGAGCACTACACAGCCGGCGGCGCCGTTTGTGCGCAGATCGGCGAGACCCCGCGTGACAAGGCCCGAGCCAGTGCCGTGCCGCTGGAATTCCGGTTCGACCGCAAGCGGCCCGAGGCCAAACCAGTCCTCGTGCGGGTCGTCGAAGGCGACCGGCGAAAAGGCGATGTGGCCGACGACGGTTCCGTCGATCTCGGCGACCAAGGACAGTGTTAGGTCTCCGTCCTCCCGCAAGGCACGCACAATCGCCGCCTCGGCATGGTTGGTGTGGGACCCGGATGCGAATGCGCGCTCCACGACGCGCTCGATCGCGGCGGCGTCCGCCGGAGATTCAGGACGGATTTCCATGACCGCAGACTAGGACGCAGGCCCGGGGAGTTCGAGGGGTCACAAGGACCTAACGCTTCTTGGACGGCTCCCCGTCGTCCGTAATGCGCCGAATGCGTTCTTCTTCGACGAGCCGTTCGAGTTCCTCGTCCACGGCGCCGGCCGATTCGCGCAAGGAAGCCGCCCGTTTGCGTCTCGCGCTTTCTCTCGCCAGAAAAGCCTCCAGCTTCAAGTCACGGTTTTTCTTATCGTTTTCCATAGAGGGTCTCTAAGCTGTCCGGCGCCCGACAACAAGTCCGTTCGATTGTGGTCAACAATCATGACAGTTGGATGCAGGCGGAATGAACCGCATCGTGGCGGTGCGGCGGAACTGTTGATCCAAGCTTGGGCCCCAGCCGTATCAGGCCCGCGAAATTCTGTCGGGGCAATCCATGTTTAGATCCATTTTCGTATTCGTTTTGGTTTTAGGCGGAACGCTTTTTGGAGTTGCCGTGAGCGCGTCGGCGCAGTCGCTGGAGCGTGCGATGGCCACCTACTATCGCGGCGACTATGCGGACGCCATCAAGGCCTTGACGCCGTTTGCCGAGGAAGGCGATAGGCACGCCCAATATCTGATCGGATACATGCACGAACGGGGGCAGGGCATTCCGCAAGATTATGCGGAAGCCGCCAACTGGTACGCGAAAGCTGCCGAGCTCGGCCATCCCTTCGCCCAGAACAACTTAGGCGTTCTCTACAAGCATGGCCGCGGCGTCGAAAAGGATCCCGTCGCCGCCTACAAATGGTTCGGCCTTGCCGCCGAGGGGTATCAGGCCGCCGAGTTCGGACATCGCGAACGCGCCTTGTCGAACCAGGAAACCGTCGCTGTACAGATGACCGGCGAACAGCTCACCGCAGCGAAGAAGCAGATCAAGGACCATCGCGCGAGCGAGCCTGGGTGGCCGGAATATCGTCCGCCCAATGTACGCTAAAGCCCGGCGGCAGCGCGCCGGAGCCTAGACCGGCTCGCTCGCCTTCGCGCCTTTTTCGTAAGTCTCGTAAACGATGACGGGTATACCGAGATCGCCGAGATGACTCTCGATGAGCGGCTCGACCTCGTCCCACGATAGACCGCCGACGCCCGTCGCGAGCTTCGGCATCGCCACCGACGAGATGTTCTCCTTTTCGAGGATGGCGCGGAGTTCCTTCAGAGCATGACTGACATTGTGCGCGGTCGCCTTGCCGGGATGCGCCTTCTCGTCAGGCGCCGGTTCCTGAGTCATCAGGTTGACGATCACCCGCTCGGGGCCGGCCCACAGCCAGGCATGACCCGGCTTGGGATTTTCCTGGTGGCAGTAGTGACGAAAATCCTTGGCCATGGCCGGGTGACGTTCGCGGAGCGCCAAGGCGAGACCTTGATTGAAATGGTCATGCGGCGCGACGCCGTGAGCAATCGCCTGGGCATCGCTTAGAAGAATGTCGCCGCGAACTTTCGTGATCAATTTGGCACCTCGTGATTGGGGAACTGGGAGGGGAGCGGGCGAAACGCCCGGATGGACTAAACTAAGGGCTTTGGCTTGCCCGAACTTTGCGCCGGATCAATGAGGTGCGCGGAACACGAAGTGCGATACGCCAGAAATCCTGGCGGAGGGGGTGGGATTCGAACCCACGAGACGGTCGCCCGCCTGCCGGTTTTCAAGACCGGTGCCTTCAACCACTCGGCCACCCCTCCGGAAAGTCCTGCCGCCGCATCTTGCGCTCGTCACCGAAGCGCGGTCTCCTTGCGAGTCGGAGGCACACATTCCTTCATGACGTCATGAACCGCAAGTCCACCGAAACAGAGGAAGGCGCGCCCGCGCCAAGCGACGCCAAGAGCGCGCTGCCGGCTGCGCGCGAGGGGCAAAGCCAACTCAAACATGGTGAGAACAAGCACGGCCGGCTCAGATCGTTTGGGCGGATCGTCAAGGACGTAGGGCTGAGCACCGGACGGGATCACCTTTCGGTGGTCTCGGCGGGCTGTGCGTACTACGCGCTGTTCGCAATCTTCCCCGCATTGACAGCCTCGATCTCGCTCTATGGCTTGACGGCCAATCCGGACAACGTGGAACGGCAGTTCCATATCTTCCGGACGGTCTTGCCGCCCCAGGCGTATGCGATCGTGCTCGATCAGATCAAACGGATTGCGGAGACCTCCGGTCAAACCCTCGGCTGGGGATTCGCTGCCGGCCTTTTTGTCGCGCTTTGGAGCGCGAACCACGCGACCCAGGCGATGTTCTCTGCACTCAACATAGCCTATGGACAACCGGAACGGCGCGGCATCGTACACTTCTACCTCGCGGCGGTCGGCTACACGTTCATCGGGATCGTCGGCGTAACCGCCATGTTGTTCGCCATCATCTCTGTCCCGCTCCTGTTCGACGACTCGGGACATCCGCATGTCTTCCAGATGGTGATCACCTATGTGCGGTGGCCGATATTCTTCCTGCTGACGCTGTTCCTGCTGGCGCTCGTCTACCGTTTCGGCCCAAGTCACGAGGATCCGCAGTGGCATTGGGTGACGCCGGGCTCCGTCTTCGCGACACTGGTTTGGCTACTCGCGTCCTTGGGCTTCTCGTACTACGTGTCGAACTTCGCCGACTACGGCAGGATGTATGGATCTCTAGGCGCGGTTATCATTCTGCTGTTCTGGCTCTATATCTCGTTCTACATCGTCTTGATCGGAGCGGAGATCAACGCAGCCGTCGAGCGCGAAGCGAAGACGAAAGAAACGGGCGCCGATCATAAGACAGACCAGGAGTCCGTCTCGCCGCGGCGTGCATGACGTGTCTGAACGCAACCATCCACAGAAATTCTTTGCTGTTTCGTCATCGTTCGTTCAGGGACAAGCGGCAGTGGATCTCATATGGTTACGCCACCGGACGTCGCGCGTAAGCGCTTAACTGGGGGAGGTCGGACGACAACTTATGGATCCTGTACTTCTGAATCCGTTGATTGCACTGGTTGCAGGTGCTGTGCAAGCCCAATGATGCCAATCGCGATCAGGTAGATCGCAACCACATAGTTCAGAATTCTGGGCATCAGCAAAATGAGAACACCTGCAACCAGTGCAATCAACGGATTCAGAAGTACAGGATCCATAAGTTTTCGTCCGACCTCCCCCAGTTAAGCGCTTACGCGCGACGTCCGGTGGGGTAACCATATGCGATCCACTGCCGCTTGTCTCTGAACGAACGATGACGATACAGCAAAGAATTTCTGTGGATGGATGCGTTTAGACACGTCATGCACGCCGCGGCGAGACGGACTCCTGGTCTGTCTTATGATCGGCGCCC
>JARRPE010000179.1:0-3761 GCA_037383205.1 Methyloceanibacter sp. | reverse complement strand
GACATTACGTCTGATCGACGCACATTTGGTCCGATGGGTGATGAGGACGTTCAAACGCTTCCGTCAACGACCCCGGCAAGCGCGGCTCTGGCTTGCCAGAATCGCGAAATCCACGCCGGGATTGTTCGCCCATTGGTCTCTTCTTTACGCAAATGGCTGAACACTGGGAGCCGTATGAGCTGAGAGGTTCACGTACGGTTTTGGGAGCGCGTGAGGGTGAAATCCCCTCGCGCGACTCGCTTTCCGCTCTACAGACAGAACGAGATCTTCGCCCGTATGGGCGCCGACATTCCGGACACGACCCTGGTGGACTGGTGCGGCGGGGCGATGAAGACGTTGGCGCCGCTGATCGAGAAGATCGAGAGCGAGATCATGGCCAGCGATCTGCTGCATGCGGACGATACGCCGATCCGAGTGCTCGACCGGTCCCGCAAGGACAAGGGGCTGGGCAAGGGCGTCAAGCAGGGGCGCATCTGGACCTATGTCCGCGATCAACGGCCATGGGCGGGCCAAGACCCACCCGGTGCGGTCTACTACTTCTCGCCCGACCGGAAGGGCGAACATCCCCGAAAGCATCTCGCCCGCAGCAGCGGTATCCTTCAGGCTGACGCCTATTCCGGCTTCAAGGAGTTATACGAGCGCCGCGCGGATGGCACCGCGCAGTTCCATGAGGCGGCGTGCCGAGTAGACGGGGTCGTTACCGAGCCCCGTCCCTCACAGACCCGGACGTGCGGATTTCCCGCATCCGGTTCCTCATGGTCCAGTTTCGCTCAAGTCCGGCTCCATTGATGCACAATTCGGGTTGGTGGCAGAGGATACCGATCCAGCACTTGCCCCATTCGGCCCCAGGTCAGCTTTCCGGATCGACTTCGCCGTGACAGCGAAGCTTTCCAGATGCGCTCGATCTGATGACGGTACCACCTCAGACGCCGTCCGTTGCCCGTGATCCCGTAATAGGCGTAGTGTCCTTGCAGCATACGACACAGGCGGCGATGCTGAACTTTCAGCGACAAGTGCCGGTGCTTTCTGCACCAGTCCTTGGCCGCGTGAAGCGCCCGCGCATACCGGTCCTTGGCCGTAATCTGCCGGACCACCGGCTTGCCTCTGCGTGACATTCCCCACACATGGGTGAAGCCCAGAAAGGCAAAACTGGTGGCCTGCGTCGCCGGGTGGCGCCCTTGTGGGCGCTTGAAGCGAAAGTCCACATACCGCGTCTTGCTCGGGTGAAGCGTTAGCCCGAACCGCCCAAGACGCTTGCCCAAGACGGCCAGCATGCGCCGTCCGTCCAGGTGATCCTCAAAGCTCATGACGAAGTCGTCGGCATACCGCACCAACTGGCACCGGCATTTCATGCGCGGCTTTGCCACTTTGACGAACCAGTCATCCAACACGTAGTGCAGGAAGATGTTCGCAAGAAGTGGACTGATTACACCGCCTTGCGGGGTACCAGTCACCGATTTGGTCAGGGTACCGCGATCCAGCACCCCTGCCTTTAACCACTTGTCAATCATGCGCCGAATGACGCCGTCCTTGATCCGCAGGTCGAGGAAGCTGCGTAGATGCCCGTGATCGATGCTATCGAAATATTTCGAGATATCCGCATCAATCACCCAGCGTTGGCCGGTTTCCATAATGCCATCGCGCAAACTGCGGATCGCATCATGGGCCGACCGGTCTGGCCGAAAGCCGAACGAGCAGTCCAGAAAGTCCTCCTCGTAGATCGGCTCCAGCAACATCACGATCGCCCGTTGCGCCACCTTGTCTTCGAAGGTCGGAATGCCGAGAGGTCGTTGCGTCCCGTCCGCCTTCGGGATGAAGTGACGGCGCACCGGAGGCGCACGATAGCTGCCCGATTTGATCTGTCCAAGAAGGCGTTCAAGGTTTGCCTCAAGGTCCTTTTCAAAATCGTCAGCCGTGCGTCCGTCGATGCCCGCCGCGCCATCCTTGCGCGTCAGGACCCAAGCCTCGAGCATCCAGTCGAGGTCGATCAGGTGATGCAGGGATGTGAACACCCGGTCCGGGTGCTCCCTCGCCTGTTTGGCTATCCACTGCCGTGTCGTGTACACGTTTGTAGGGCTCAGGGTCCCCTCCGTTGTTTCCCGTCAATGGGTCTGGTTCCATGACGCTCCCCTTCCCTCCGTCGGGTCCCGCTGGACGCAGTTCCCCGCGATCATCAGTACTATGAGAGCGCTACGACTTCCCGTCTCCGCTTGCCCTTCGGCTTATTGTTTCGCCAACCGGGTCCATGCGGCCCTGCATCTTTGTGTTCGCCAAGGCGCTCCCGATGATCGGCAGGGCAGTCACCGGGCCAGGAGTCTTTGGATCAGCCGGCGCTCCGATTTCCGGCGTGCCCCACATGGGCGAAAACGGGATCTCTCAAGTTCCCCGGCGATCCATCCTGCGACTTTGCGGCGGCCCAAGACCCCGGACGACCCCGTCTGCCTCGCCAGTCACGGCAGGTCGGGTACTGCCCCCGGGCCCAACACACCGAAGGCGTCATCACGAGCATGATTTCGGGGCTTCCCCCGCCGCTTTATCACCCGCTGTCTACGCTTCACGACTGACGTTGCCGACAGCCATGCAAGACTCGCTTCCGGCTGGCGGGCTGCGCCTTTGCCGGGCGGGAGTTGAACCCGCTGGATCGCTTCGAACGGTTTCAGGTCATTGATCACCTCCTTTCAGTATTCTTCCCCCGTTCCGGGGCTTGCTTGACGCAAGCTGGGCGCATCTGCGCCGCGACTTCCACGACGTCTGGACCTCGGACAAATCCGGGATCGCCAAGGAGGCCCTCGACCGGATCGGAAAGCTCTACGACATCGAGCGGCAGATCGCCGGCCAGTCCGCCGAACTCCGCTATGCCGTTCGCCAAGACAAGTCCAAACCACAGGTCGACGCGTTCCATGCCTGGGCTGAAAGGCAGCTGACCCGAATTCCGGGCAAGAGCGATCTGGCCAGGGCGTTCCGCTACGGGCTCAGCCGTTGGGCGTCGTTCACTCTGTTCCTGGAGGATGGGCGCGTTGCCATAGACAATAACGCGGCCGAACGCGGCATGCGACCGATCGGCGTTGGGCGCCGCAATTGGCTATTTGCCGGTTCCGACACCGGCGGCGAAACTCTGGCCCGCGCCATGACGATCATCGAGACGGCCAAGATGAACGGACTCGACCCACAGGCCTACCTCGCCGACATCCTCGACCGCATCCATGATCACAAGATCAACCGGCTGGCCGAATTGCTGCCGTGGAACTGGACGCCCGCAACCCAGCCACACAGCGAGGCTGCGTGATGGCAGCAACGACATACGTCTGTTCCATCGCCCATGTCGCCAGCCGGTTGGGCGAGGACCCCGAACTTCTCGAGGCCATCGTCAGCAACGACGACAATCTGACATACGGCAATATCGTCAGCGTCCATGTCGGGCACGACGACTACATCACGGCGCTGACCGACGACGGCATCGAAGAACTACGCGACATGCTCGCATCCGCACGCGTCTCCATCGAGGAATGGCACAGCTTCCTCGATGACTTCGTCGCCGAGCCGGACATCATCGCCCGCGTCAAGAACCAACCGCCGCGGTAAGAACCGGGCGCTTACGATGTTCCCGCAATCAGGTCAAAGTAATGGGCAAGCCGAAAATCATCTGCTCCGCCAACGCGTGCACGCAGCAGGTCTTTTACGCGTTGCAGATAACCCAACGTTACGATCCCGCGCAATCCACCGCCATTTAGAGCCAGAATGCGCTTGGGTCCCAGGGTCTG
>JARRPE010000178.1:0-3766 GCA_037383205.1 Methyloceanibacter sp. | reverse complement strand
GCTGCTGGCGCAGAAGACACGCCGCATCGAGGTCCCGTTCGAGCCTCTGATCACGAGCCTCGAGACGAAGCCGCCGCACCTCGTGCCGGGAACGGCCGTGTTCCTGAGCGCCGACCCGGACTTCGCGCCGACCGCGCTCCTGCATAACCTGAAGCACAACAAGGTGCTGCACGAGCACAACGTCATCCTCACCATCAAGAACGAGGATATCCCGCGCGTCGCGCCCCAAGACCGCGTTCAGTTGGAACCGGTGAGCGACAAGTTCATGCGCATGACGCTGCATTTTGGATTCGTCGAACGGCCCAACGTTCCCAAAGCGCTTGCGATCGCCCGCCGGAAGGGCTGGCAGTTCGACATCATGTCGACGTCGTTCTTCCTCTCGCAACGGACGGTTCGGCCCGATCCGCGATCCGGCATGCCACAATGGCAGGATCGGCTCTTCGTCTATCTCGCGCATAACGCGGACGATGCGTCGGCCTATTTCCAATTGCCGACCGACCGTGTGGTGGCCATCGGCACGCAGGTTACCGTCTAAAAGCCGGGTCGGTCTTGGCCGAGCAAGGCAGCCGCCTCGGCGTTCGGAACCCATGCCCAGTCCGCCATGAAGCGCCGCGCCCACGTCATCTGGCGCTTGGCATAGCGCCGGCTCGCCGTCTTCGCTTTCTCGGCGGCTTCATCCAAAGTCATCGCGCCGGCCAAATGGCTGGCAAGTTCGGGGACGCCGCAAGCCCGCATGACCGGTAGTCCCGGATCAAGCCGCAGGCAGATCAACGCCTCGACTTCCGCAAGCGCGCCCTGCCGCAGCATGGTGTCGAACCGGGTGTCGATAGCCGAGTAGATCACGTCCCGTTCCGGCGCGACCACCAGCTTCAGCAGGCCCTTGTCCTCCAGTACCGGCGCGCCGGCCGTTTCCTGCCACTCGGCAAGCGACACGCCCGTGGCCTCCACCACTTCGAGGGCGCGCACCAGGCGTTGCGTATCCGTTGGACCGAGGCGCTCGGCCATAATGGGATCCTGCGCCGACAGTGCCGCGTGGAGCTCGCTTGCGCTTGCGCGCGCCGCGCTGTCGCGCCAGCGCCGTCGGATGGCGTCGGGAATATCGGGCACCGGCGAAAGCCCTTGCAGCAAGGCCCTGAAGTAAAGACCCGTGCCGCCCACAAGGATCGGTACTTGTCCGGCCGACCGCGCCTCCTCGATGGCGGTCGCGGCATCGGCGACCCAGCGCCCGGCCGAATAGGGCTCGCGCGCGGGCACAGTGCCGTAGAGACGATGCGGCGCGCGCTCCATCTCCTCCGAGCCCGGCCGCGCGGTCAGGACCCGCAGCTCGGAATAAACCTGCATGGAATCCGCATTGATGATGACTCCGTCCAAGCGCTCGGCCAGCGCCAAGGCAGCGGCGGACTTGCCGCTGGCGGTGGGTCCGGCAATGAGAACGGCTTCAAACACGGTATGCCACGATGGGGCTCGAAGTGATGGCAGATCGCCGGGTCAGCTGATCGGGACGTTCACGAGACGCAAATCGCCATCCGAATTGGCGAGGAGAAACAGGATCTTTCTGCGCCCTGATTTCTCCAGGGCGCGCAGCCGGGCGACGACTTCCTCTGGCCGGTGGACGGTCTTCTGCGTCACCTCGACGATGACGTCGCCAACCTTGATGCGCTTCTTCGCGGCAGGGCTGTCGGGCTCGACAGCCGTCACGATGACGCCGTCGACCGTGCCGCTAATGGCGAACTTGGCGCGCAGGTCGGCGGTCAGCGGCTCGATCGTGAGGCCAAGCAGCTCCCTGCCACCGTCGGGATCATCCGGTTCGGGCTCTTCTTCGTCCTCAGACACAGGCAGCCGCCCGAGCGTTACGGTGACATCCATCATGTCACCGTCGCGAAGAACCTTGAGAGGCACCTCCGCGCCGACGGTGCCCCTGGCAACGGCGCGCGGCAGATCGCGCATGCTTCGGATGGTCTGTCCGCCGAAATCGAGGATGACGTCGCGGGGTTTGATCCCCGCGCTCGCCGCGGGTCCCTTTGGCGTGACGGACGCCACCAACGCACCCATCGGTTCATCGAGCCCGAGCGCGGACGACATCTCCTCGGTCACGTTCTGAACGTGCACGCCGAGCCAACCGCGGCGGGTTTCTCCGAACTCCTTAAGCTGGTTTAGAACACGAACGGCCGTATTGGACGGCACCGCGAACCCGATGCCAATCGACCCGCCCGTCGGCGAGATGATCGCCGTGTTCACGCCGACGACATGGCCGTCCATGTTGAACAGAGGTCCACCGGAATTGCCCCGATTGATAGCCGCGTCGGTCTGAATGAAATCGTCGTAGGGCCCCGCGTTGATATCGCGTTTCACGGCGGAAACGACGCCGACGGTCAGGCTTCCGCCCAGCCCGAAGGGATTGCCGATCGCCATCACCCAATCGCCCACGCGCAAAATCGACGAATCCCCGAACGTGACAGCCTTGAGCGGCTTGCGCGGCTTGACCTGCAAGAGGGCGAGATCAGTCTCCGGGTCATGACCGAGTATCTTGATCACCTTCAGCTTGGAGCCGTCGGTGAAGTTCACGATGATCTCGTCGGCGCCTTCGATCACATGGTTGTTGGTGACGATCAGTCCGGAGGGGTCGATAACGAAACCAGACCCCAGCGAGCTGACTTTGCGTGGCGACCCGTCGGGTCCTTCCTCGTCGAAAAAGTCATCGAATAGCTCATCGAAGGGGCTGGTCTTTGGCCCCTTCCGGTTGGTGGGACCCCCATTCCGTTCCTTCAGAGTCTGGGTTGTCGAGATGTTGACGACGGCTTCCTGGAGCCCCTCGGCAATGTCGGCAACCGACACCGGCCCCTTCGCAAGAGCCGGTGACGCCCCAAAGATTAAAGTCAGCCAGAGGCCGGCCCCTAAAGAAACGAGAGTGAATCTAGTCGCGGCGCACGCGCTCCGAAAACGACGAGCCCAGCTCTGGCCGTTTTGTCCGGACATCTTCCTGCGCACTCCTGTCATCGTGCCTAGCTCGAGCGTGCCAAGCCGGAGCCTGCCAAGCCGAGGCGCGCCGCGTCCCCTGGGCGTGTCTCCCATTTTAGCGAGAGTCGTGGGCCCTGCGGAAGCATGGTTTCGGACCACGGGTCAGCCCCGTATCAGCCAAACGAGCAGGACACCGGCCGCTACCGCGACGGTCCCCGCCAGCCGCAAGGACTGCTCGGGTGTCTCGGACGCCGCTTCAAGGAGCCGGCGCCCGACGCGGGGCGCCAGAGCCCAAACCAAGCCCTCGATCACGAGAACGAGGCCGATGGCGGCTCCAAGGTCGTCCATGCCGGCCCAGACCGCCTAAGGCGTTGAACCGAAGGGCCGGCTGACAGTGCTCTTGTCCCCTTTCTGGAGACTGGACGAGGCGCCTTGCGGGGAGCCCAAAGCGTTCTTGAAGTACCGGAAGAACTCCGAATCGGGGCTGAGCAGCATCCGCGTGTCGCCGGACTGCAAGGCGCTTTCATAAGCTTGCATGGAGCGGTAGAAGGCGAAGAAGTCGGGATCCTTGCCGAACGCTTCGGCGAAGACCCGGTTCTTTTCCGCGTCGCCCGCGCCACGAATGCGCTCGGACTCGCCGGTCGCGTCGGCCTTCACCACCGTCACCTGACGGTCGGCGTCGGCACGAATACGACGGGATGCCTCCTCACCTTCGGCTCGAATCTCCGCGGCCTCACGCTGACGTTCCGTCTGCATGCGGCGGAAGATGGCAAGACTGTTGGCCTCCGGTAGATCCGCGCGCTTGATC
>JARRPE010000177.1:0-4040 GCA_037383205.1 Methyloceanibacter sp. | reverse complement strand
CAGGGAGCGTGTGGGTGTTCTCCACTTCGCAGTGGTGAGTCTCTTCATGGCTGAATCCGTGGCTACCAAGGGCTTCGATAGACCAGTCGAAGATGTCTTTCATGAAGACGTGGGTCATTCGCCTGTGGTTCCGGCACCTCTTGATCAAGCTATCCGATCTTTTGTGGCCCAGGTCGTCGCGCAGCTCAGACAAGGCAAACTAGAAGCGTGATGCAAGCCTAATCAATGGCTCGATCTATGCCTTTGAGCACATTGGCGAAGCCTAAACGGTGACGACGACCACTTTGCGCCCGTAAGCAGACATCCTCTGCCTCGGCATTGAGGTCTGGTAGGTGCCAACAAGCGCCGCTCCCGCATTCAACCGCTTGGATCTTGTCGCGAGCTACTTAGACTTCACCGCTGAAAGTGGGATGCCATGTTGCTTGGTTGGTCCAACCTGCTCCACGTCGATGGACCCGGCAAGCTGGTCGAGCGCGAGGAGAATACGATGCAGCAGATCGCTCTCTCCACCTGGCATTCCCTCCTCGACAGCGACACAGCCTTCGGTCGCGTCATACTCCCAACGCCGCAGAATTTCGAGCTTCTGCTGCTTTGACAGGCCATCGTGAACAAGAACCGCCTCCGGCGCAGCAAACACTGATCCGGGGTTAAACAGCGCTTGCTCCACATCCACCGACGTTGGCTCATCAGCATTTCTCATGGCACAACCTCCTGTGCTAGCACCGGCAAGGTATGGACGGACGTAGATTTTGAGCCATGCCAGAGAGACACGGGCCAAGGATCAAGGTCCCAAAACACCGAAACCGTGCTTTGATTCGGGAGCTGGCGACGAAGGCCTCTGGCACAAAGCTTCTTGATGAGGGCTTCGTCAACGCCCTTCACAACTGAGCGGCCAATCAGCGTGCGGGGGACGGCCGTGTCGCCGAAGCGTCCAACCATGTCGTCCTGTACGCGCGGCGTCGTCGCATCCAAGAGCGTGTAGGGAATGTTGTTGCGGGCAAGAATCGCGCGAACTTGACGGCATGACGGGCACCACCAGGCGCTATAAAGATAGACGCGCTGGCTGCAGCCCGCCGCCTCGGCTGCCGAGCTCGACGAGACGAGTAGGAGCACTGTAGCAAGAATTGTGGCTGCAAGGCTTGCGCTAACACGAATAGTTTCTATGTGTGCTCTGCGGGATGGTTCGCTGCGAAATAGTCCTAACATGTCGGTCTAAATATCTGTCTGTTGGTCGCGGAGATCATCAGAATTTTAGAGTGATCGGTGGACACTTTTGCACATAAGACCCGCGCAGGGCTCTACCAATTTTCCTCGACCGCGAGAGATGCCGGCACCTAACGACCAAGAATCCAGAAAATCAGACTCAGTACGACGCTAATAAGCAGGGACGTGGCAAGCGGCAAATAGAATGTGACGTTCTCTCGCTCGATAACAATGTCACCAGGGAGACGTCCGAGCCCCAGCTTGGAGAGGACGGGCCAGAGAAGCCCCGCGGCGACTAAGACCAGACCGAAAATGATGAGTGTCCGTGACACGGGCCCTCGTTTCCCAGGCGGTTTTGGGCCTTAGCCTTTCTTGATCTCAATCTTTTTCTCGCGCTTCTGCGCCTCGTCCGACTTAGGCAGAATGACCGTTAGAACGCCGTTTTTGACGGTTGCCTCGATCTTGTCGGTTTCAACGCCGTCAGGAACGCCAAACGAACGTTGAAAGGCACCGAAGCGACGCTCGGAACGATAGTAGTCCTTTTGCTTTTCTTCGGACTCCTCCTTCTTCTCGCCCTTGATCGTAAGCACGCCATCGGCAAACTTTACATCAATGTCTTTCTCTTCCATGCCCGGAAGTTCGGCCGTGACTTGATAACTCTTATCGTGCTCGACGATGTCGACAGCGGGTGCATGAGCGAGACCAGGTTCGCCGCGCCAAAATGGCTCCGGACTCAGAATACGGCCCCACCGGTGGCCTGATATGGCACCGAAGTCATCGAATAGTCGATCAAACTCGCGCCGTAGGCTGGATAGCGGGTCCCATGCACCGACTTGACGTAGGCCTTCCTCCGATTTTGCCGGAACTTTGGATGATTTGTTGGCCATCTCTTACTCCTGATCAGACATCGGGTAGGAAAAACCAACACCGATTGCGACCCTTGTCATTGAGCGGCGTCAAAATCTCAACGCCTCTTAGCGCGGCAGGGCAGAAGTTTGATGAACAGGTTCGTAAACAGTCTAAAGCCGCATGTCCGCTAATAGGATGGACCGGTCCTTGTGTCGCGGCTTGAGCACACCCGGTTTGCACTCGCAACCGGCCGTTTGGCGCCTCGTGATTGACGGCTGTTCGCGTGACGTCTGCGAGGAACTGGTCAGCCTCCTGTGGGGAACAAGAACGTCACTGCGCCGCGTAGGCCCCAATCGGGGCCGCCAACAGGACTGTCTGCGAAGACGCGGCCGCCAACGCTGAAGCGGACATGCTCCGCTCCACCCTAAACGTCCCAGTTGTGCCAGAACCAGACATCGCGTTGCTTTTCGCCGGTTCTTCGGTTGTTCAACATCGACCAATTCAAGTGGGTTGTCTTAGCTTGTTATGCACCCAACAGCGCATTCGAGGCCTCTACCGCGCTTTCACCAAGAACTGCGGCACGAGACGCAAATACCTTGCGACCGCTTTCCGACGAACTAATCATCGCGCACAATGATCGGTCTATGAGTTGGTTCACAGTCGGCGCGTGCGTCCGTGTGGCACGCGGGAATACAGAAGGATACGAAATAGGGGCAGCCGCATGGACGATCACTCGTGCAGAACACCTCTGCTCTCGTCTGAATCATCGGCGAGTGAGAGAATGTTGCCACCGCTGCCGCAAACGCAAGTGTGGTGAACATCACTCGTACTCCACTTACTTTGTACGAGGCACAAAGGCGGACACCCCCACTAGGAATGCCCGCCTTTTCCTCAACCGAAACGGCCTCACGGCTGTTTCATTTCCTCGCGAGGATTAGCTGCAAATTCGGTTGTCCAATGACTGGTGGCTGTCGACGACGTTGCAAAGATACGGGCTATCTTGTGGCCCGGCCATGCTGGAAACCGCCGACATGACGATCAAACCAAAGGCTAAGAGGAGCGTTTTCATCGGGGTACTCCTTTCATTTTCCTTTCGGCGCACGAACACGAACACAAACACCGAAAGCACCTTCCATTCATAGAACTACTCGTCTATCAGCGCGTCACCTATTCGGGTGAAATCGACAGCACCTCACTCAATTTGTCTGTTTGATGGGCTTGAGTGCGCAGATCCCGCCGATTTAGTTCCTAATGGGGGCAGACATTGCACTTGCTGCCGACGTTACTCATTGTAGATTTTCATTTCAGCAGACCTCTCAATGCATTGCAGAAGTTGAACCGTTGAAGGCCTGTAATCTGGGAACAAAATTGACGATCAGGTTCGACATTTTGTTCACGATCGGGACGTTATGGCCTACTAAAACAGCAACCGGACTGGGGGCCGATCACCTCACCCGTTTGGGTGAGAACCAGTATCAATGCACATTCGACCGAGGTACTCGATCCATGTTTCTCAGCGCTTTAGGGGGGTCAAACGCATTGGACGGCGGATGATCTGCTCCTTCGCGAGAGCGAACACGAATGACGGTCGGCGCAACGATCGCTCAGCGTGCCTGCAGATGCACGGCGCGATTTTTCCGCCTTCACGCGAGGTATTGGCGCTGCCTTGGATTACACTTGATCCTTGCACTGCTTAGTTCAGAGGTTCATTCTTGAGAGCATGGAACAAGCAGATCAAGGCGAGGGATTAGGCCCTTCTCGTCTGATTGCGGAGGCTGGACCGCTGGTACTTGTCGGTGCAGCGTACGTTGTTCTGGCCTTAGCAGGCCTACAGCTCGCTTCGCCACATCCAAGCGTCACCCCTATCTGGCCCCCAACTGGCCTAGCCGTCGCCGCGGTTTTGTTGTGCGGACAACGTGCCACGCCCGCGATCTTTGTGGCGGCTTTCGTCGTCAACCAACTTACGCTGCCTTCGCTACAAACGTCAG
>JARRPE010000176.1:0-3769 GCA_037383205.1 Methyloceanibacter sp. | reverse complement strand
CGACATTGGAGGCGACGTTGAAGGACACGCAGGCGCACGTGCACGGAGCCTTTAACCGGCTCGTTTCCTGAGTTGAGCTCAGGCGCTCTGCGCCAGCGGTTCCTCGATATCGGCCGGGCGCGGTGTTCGAATAGGCAAGGAACACGTCACCGTCGTGCCAAAGCCTTCGCGGCTCTTGATTTCGAGCGTGCCCCCATGGAGCTCGACCAAGGCGCGGGAGATGGCAAGGCCTAGGCCGCTGCCTTGATGGCTCTTGGAGAATTGGTTTTCGACCTGCTCGAAGGGCCTGCCGAGCTTTGTGATGTGGGCCTCGGCGATCCCGATCCCCGTGTCCTTGATGGCGATCCTGAGCTGTCCGTTGCTGCGGGCCAGCTTGTCGTCAACGCGTCCACCCTCGCGCGAGAACTTCACGGCGTTGGACAGCAGATTGAGAAAGACCTGTTTCAAATAGCGGTGGTCCGCCTGAATGGGGAAGCGCTCTGGCCCGTGACGTTCGAGTGCGATGCCGCGCTCGGCTGCGGCCTGGCTCACCACCTTCATGCTGTCTTCAACGATCTCGGCGACGTCCACATTGCCGAGGTCGAGGGTCATGCGGCCGGCTTCGATCTTCGACATATCGAGGATGTCGTTGATGACTTCGAGGAGATACGCGCCGCTCGAATAAATATCGCGCGCGTATTCCTGGTACTTCTCGTGACCGAGCGGACCGAACAGCGACTCCTGCATGACCTCCGAGAAGCCGATGATGGCGTTAAGCGGCGTGCGTAATTCGTGACTGATATTGGCGAGGAACTCGGACTTGGCGCGGTTCGCAGCTTCCGCGCGGTTCTTCTCCAGCGCGTATTTCTCGGCCAGGTCCACGAGCTGTTGCTTTTGGTGCTCGAGTTCACGCCGCGATAGGCGCAGCTCGGCAACGGAGGCACGAAGCTGTTGCTCGCTTTCCGCGTTCTTCGTCTGGCTTTGTTTTAGGTCGGTGATGTCGGTGCCGACGCTGACATAGCCGCCATCGCGCGTGCGGCGCTCGTTGATACGCAGCCAGCGGCCGTCTTCGAGCTGGGCCTCGTAGGTCCGCGACTGGCGGTTGTTCTTGTTCGCCACGGCATAGCGTTTCGAGACGATCGGCTCGGAGGCCGCGGCGATCACCTCGTCGTAGGAGCTGCCCGGCTGCACCATGTCGTCGGCGAGGCCATGGAACTGCTGGTACTTGGTGTTGCACATGACCAGCTTGTTGTGATTGTCCCACAGCACAAAGGCCTCGGAGATGGTCTCCACCGCGTCGCGCAGACGCGCGTTCGCATCGGCGGCGCCGGGGACGGCATTGGGATCGGCGAGCACGGCCATGCCGGTGAGGTAGGGCTCGCCTGTGGCCGTGTCCCGTGTGATGTGGCCGCGCAGACGGATCGTCGCCCAGTGACCGTGCGCATGGCGCAGCCTGAAGCATTGGTCGAACAGGTCGATGCCTTCGCGCATGTGCCGGTCGATTTCGGCGCGCAGGTCGTCCTCTCGATGCAGCCGATTGGCCAGCATCCCGTAAGAAACGATCTCGGAGGAGGGCTCCAGGCCCAGAAGCGCATACATCGGCGGGGACCACGCCACATGGCCGCGCGCCAGATTCCAGCGCCAGACGCCGCAGCCTGGGAGGGCTTGGGTCAATTCACGGGTGAGGGAGTCGGAGTCCTTGGTGCGTCCGAACGGGGTCAGGTACCAGAACGCGCCTGCAAACAGCGCGAGCATCAGCCCGCCACAGAGCAGAAGCACCACTTCGATCGTAGTACTGCTGCGCCATCCGGCGAGAGCACTGCCGACAGGTTGAATGAGGGTCAGTTGCGCGTCGGTCCGTGGGACGCTGCGCACGGTCACCAAAGCATCGGTGCCGTCGTTCAGAGTAACGCGCATGACGCCGGCGTCGGCGCCCATGATGGTGAGGGGCTGGCCGGGACCGAGTACCGTCAGCAGATTTCCTTGGTAGTCGCTGCCGATCGGCACGCGCGCCTGAATGCCGCCCTCGGCGTCGGACAGCAGCGCGACACGGCCTTCCCGGGCGGCGCTAAGAGGAAGGCTTCGCGCCAACTCCCCCTGCCAGTCCGCACTGGACGCCAAGACTTCGGCGCTGAGCTTTAGAGAGGCGACATCGGCGTTCAGCGCCAGTTGCCGCCGAGCCGCGGTCAGCGCGGATTCCTTCTCCGTACTGATTTGATAGTAGAAGCCGAGGCTGGCGACGATGACGAAAGAAACGAGGAAAACCGGGACAAGCTGACGAAACCTCTCCGGCGAGGGGAGGTGTTGATCAACGAGAGTGCGGACTTCCTGCCATCGTGGCCCCGTGATGGAATAGATTCCCGCACCTCGCGCAGGACGAGCCCGCGCCATTTGGTCCCCCTTCTCTTGTCACTGTCCCGGAGAAGTTGCCGCATCTCCGAATCACTTCAGTCCATGGAATCGAGGACTGAGTCATCTGTCTAGTGAAAACCTGTGGAAATTACGTTAACAAGTCGTTGACAGGGGGAAGACCGATTCTAGGCGTCGCCGAGTGTCTTGGTGACGATCTCGTAGGCGTCGGTGGATAGTTTCTCGCTCGCAAGGCCTTCGAGAGCCTTCTTGGCATGGGCTTGCCGCCCCGGCTCGAGCGTTTTCCAGCTTTCGAAGGCGCCCAGAAGACGCGCGGCGACATGCGGATTGAAGCCGTCGATTTTGAGCGCCTGCTCGGCCAGAAACGCATAGCCGGTTCCGTCGGCCCGGTTGAAGCCGGACGGATTGCCCATGGCGAAGGAGCCGATCAGGGCCCGGACCCGGTTCGGGTTCTTTAGCGAGAACTTCGGATGGCCGAGCAGCCGGCGCACGGTAGCCACCGAGTCCGGCCTGCCTGCGCGCGCCTGCACCGCGAACCATTTGTCGAGGACGAGCGGGTCGTTCTGCCAGCGTGTGTAAAAGTCGTCGAGGGCTTCGTCGCAGGCGTCTGAC
Source organism: Methyloceanibacter sp. (assembly GCA_037383205.1). Taxonomy (GTDB): domain Bacteria; phylum Pseudomonadota; class Alphaproteobacteria; order Rhizobiales; family Methyloligellaceae; genus Methyloceanibacter. The sequence goes on along the minus strand of JARRPE010000176.1, from coordinate 808 downwards.
GGGAAATGCGACAGGACCGAAAGAGCCATGATGGAGTCTGTCATGTTGGTCGCGTTGCGATAGTGCCGCAGCGCGCGGTCGATGGCCTCTTGCGTGCCGGTGGCCGTCATCAGATCGAGGGCGGCATTACGGAGGGCGCGGCGTCCGGCGCTGTCCGGGTCGGGCGAGAAGGCTTCGTCCGTCGCGGTTGCCTCATAGATTTTCGACAACGTGTCCGCCATTGCCACGCTGACGGTCGCGCGCAACGTGTCGCGCGCCGCCAGAATCGCGTCCGTGTCGACATTGCGGCCGAGCTCGCGGGCGATATCCGACTCGCTTGGAAGTTTCAGGGTTTCGGCGCGGTAGGTCGGCGCCAACGTCTCGTCGCGCAAAGTCGGTTCCAGCGCTTGCGCGAGCCGTCCGGCCTGGGGACCGCGTACGGGCTCCAGGTCCAACCCGTCGCGCGCGGCCGATGCGATCAGATCCGTGGCGTAAGTCTGTGCCGCTTGCCAACGGTTGAACGGATCTGCGTCGTGGATCATCAGGAATTCGATCTGCTCCGGCGTGAGGCTCGTAGTGACGCGCACGGGCGCGGAGAAATCGCGCAAGATCGAGGGCGTCGGCGGGGCAGGGATGTCCTCGAACTCGAAGACCTGTTCCCGTTCGGTGACTTCCAGCAGGCCGCCCGGAACCGCTTCTCCGTTGAGCTTGAGGGGCAGTTCGTCGCCATTGGCGCCGATCAGACCCACTTTCAGCGGGATATGCATCGGCTCCTTGCTGCTTTGACCCGGCGTCGCGGGGACGACCTGGCTCACTTTCAGCCGCGCCG
>JARRPE010000175.1:0-3781 GCA_037383205.1 Methyloceanibacter sp. | reverse complement strand
ACGACGCACCCGCCTATTTCACGATTGTCATTATCGGCCATGTGATCGTCAGCCTAGTGCTGACCGTCGAAATGGCCTACCGCCCGCCCCTGTGGCTCCACGCGGTCATCTGGCTACCTTTGACGGTACTCCTGGCCCTCGCGGTCCTGGCCCCCATTAAGGGCTGCCTGGTGTCGCTCCAGTGGGCACTGCTGATGCATGGCTTCGATCCCGATCATAAGGAAGAGATCGGAGACCGGCTGGCGCCGCCAACCGCTTGAGCCGCGGCTCATCTTGACTTCCGCCCGCGAAACATTAGGTTGCGCGCAACTCGACGCGGGCCTGAGGGGCCAGCGCTCCCTATCCCGACATTTCACCCGAGGACGACCATGGCGAAGCCCGTCACCCAGAAGATCAAGCTCTTGAGCACCGCCGGCACCGGCTACTTCTACGTCACCAAGAAGAACCCGCGTAATCAGACCGAAAAGATGGTCTTCAAGAAGTACGACCCGGTCGTGCGCAAGCACGTCGAGTTCAAGGAAGCGAAGATCAAATAGCCACTCCGGCTCACACCGGCGACCGCGCGCTCGGGGGCGCGCCACTAAACAATCCAGCAAGATGTTGGAAGCCCAAGGTGTTTGGGATCAGGGCCCGTCAACGAGACGGGTTGCCAAAGCTGGTGGCCGGTCGAAACGTGGCGCTAACGAGGAGGCCACTCTGCCACGCTCCGACCGGCCAAACCCCACGGACGCAGGAGATGCGGCGGACCTGAGCATTCCGCAGGGTTGTTCTGTTCGCTGGCGGAAGGACGAAGGAAAGGGCCACGCAGGCGGTTCAGCCTTGTGTCCTCATTCCGTTCGACGCCTCCCACAGCGCATATGGAACTAACTCAAAGCATAAAAACAGAAGCAACGGGAACCAAATCAATCGTTGCTATTTGATTAATATGATAAAATCTCAGCTAGTGTAAAGCGTTAAGCTGAAAGCCTCAGCCTTCGTATCAAGCCTCGCCCGGGGGCCGAAATCGGCTTCTGAGTGACCCGCTCGGCCATTCCAGGGGAAGCGATTCTGATTCGGTCGCTGACCGGTCGCAGCAGAGGTGAAGCGTGAAGCCTCACGCGGCGTCCCCGACCACCCGGTTGCGGCCATCGCGCTTGGCACAGTAAAGCGCGTTATCGGCGCGCTTCAGAATTAGCTCGGGCGTATCGTCCTCGAATTCGAGCGCGGCAACACCCATGCTTGCGGTCACGTTGACCGAACTGTTCTGCGCCCCCGCGATGAAGGGCGCCCCGGCAATACAGTGGCGCAAACGCTCACCGACCAGGTAGGCGCTTTCGCGCCCCGTGTCCGGCATCACGACCACGAACTCCTCGCCCCCGAGCCGGCAGGCAAGGTCGATGCCCCGAATGTTGCGCCGTAACCGCAAAGCCAACTCCCGCAACACGTCGTCGCCAGCGTCGTGGCCATGCGTGTCGTTGATGGACTTGAAGTGATCCACATCGATCAGCAGCACCGACAGGGGGCGCCCCCGTTCAGCGGATTCCTCGAACAGCGTCTCCAGATGGCTGGTGAGATAGCGCCGATTATGAAGCGCCGTAAGCGGGTCCAAAACAGCCATTTCGACGGTCTGTTCCAGGCGAGACCGCAAATAGTCCGTATAGCGCTTCCGCTTCACCTGCGTGCGGACCCGCGCCAGGAGTTCGCTTGGATTGACCGGACGCTGGACGTAATCGTTGACGCCCATATCGAGACCCCGATGCAGCCGGGCCTCCTCGCCGGGCTCCACGATGACCATGATCGGCAGATGCCGTGTCCGATCGAGCGAACGCAGGTGTGAGCAAAGCCGCAACCCATCGGCGTTCTGAAGATTCAAACTCACGATGAGTAGATCGAAATCCCCGCTTGGCGCGATGAGCATGGCGTGGGACGCGTCCACCATATGGACGACGTCGTTGTCGGACTGCAGCGCCCCGACGAGGCGGCCGCTTCCCTATCCTCGACCATGAGGATACGCCCATTGCGCCCGGTGATGTTGACGGCGTCGCCCTGCATGCCCGGATAGCCCATCTGCTGCTCGGTCGAGACCCGCATCAGCATTTCGTCGGTCAACAGCTTCAGGCGGGCAAGATTCTTGACCCGTATGATCAGTGCGAGGTCGTCGACAGGCTTCGTCAGAAAATCGTCGGCGCCGGCTTCGAGCGCTTTGACCAAGTCGCTCGGATGATCGAGCGCCGTGACCATCACGATGGGAATGTGCTGCGTGCGAAAGTCCGACTTGAGCCGGCGGCAGACCTAGAAACCGTCCATGCCTGGCATCATCACGTCGAGCAGAATGACGTCCGGCAGGTCCCGGCTGCAGGTCTCGAGCGCATCGGCGCCGTTGGACGCCGTCTGCACCGTAAAATACTCGGCCGTGAGCCGCGCTTCGAGGAGCTTCAGGTTGGCCAGCATATCGTCGACGATGAGGACCCGCGCGGTCATGGGCTCTAGCGCGCCTCTCCGATGAACTGCTTGACCGTATCGAGGAACATCATCACGGAGATAGGCTTCGAGATATAAGCCTCGCATCCCCCTTCCCTGATCCGTTCCTCATCGCCTTTCATGGCGAAGGCGGTGACGGCGACCACCGGGATGGACCTTAGCTGATCGTCTTCTTTCAGCCATTTGGTGACCTCGAGGCCGGAAACCTCGGGGAGCTGAATGTCCATCAGGATGAGGTCGGGATGATGCTCGCGCGCAAGCTCCAGGGCCTCAACGCCGTTGCGTGTCTGAAGCGTCTGATAGCCATGTGCATCGAGGAGATCATGGAAGAGCTTCATGTTAAGCTCGTTGTCCTCGACAATCAGCACTGTCTTCGTCATGGGCATCGGTCCCGGCGGTTCTGTTCCGTACGGTTCTGTGGCGCGATTGTCGGCGATAGGGCCACTATGCGCGGATAGGCTTTGTGCCGGCGGCGCAACGGGCGGGCGCATCAAAGAGGCCATTGGCGCCTGCAGAAACCCACGGTTCGGCGCAGCTGTGTCTACGGATGTAGATCTTGTCCTCCAAAACATGGTTCCATCGCCCCTTATGGTTTTGGGCAATATCACCACCAACGAGTAACTAAACTCTGAAGCGGAACGCGAAATCGTACGGATACTTGGTGGCTCCAGGGCTCTTTTCGCATAGCAATCCGTAGCCCCATCCGCCGTCAAAAGAGCGGATGTTCCGTAGCCTGACTATTTACACTTTGTTTCCTTTAGATACTCAAGCGAGCTCATCAATCCCTCGACCGTGTAGACGCCATAGTCGATGAGCAGGTCGCGGCTGACGCCGTTCTCGTATAGCCGAAAGTCGATCTGATAGCTTGGGGTCAAATCGCCATCTACCAAATCGAAATAGCCGATTGAGATGGGCCACGACGGCAACTCGCCGAGCTTCTCGTCCCGGGCGACCTTTTCGAGCTGACCCGCGTCACTACCTGGCTTCACCTCTTGCCCGATAAAGGCGGTTGTATCGAAGACCCTCTGCCCCTTCTCGGTGCCGTCATAGACCTTGGCCTGAAAGACTTTCTGGCCACTGATCGCCCGATCGATCAAGGCAATGCTGGGTTGGGTCGGAAACAGGACGGGACCGTCAAGGCTGAACTCTTCGGACTCCGGTTGGGTCAGTTTGACGGTGATCGCCCCATCGGACGGGCCGCGGCTCGCTCGCCCGATGGTCGCCTCGTCCAGCCGGTGGTTGAGGCGCTGAGACGAGTGAAACAGAAAGGACTTCCCGTCGCCCGCCTCGCCTGTCGACGACCACACGTCGGCGAGGATCG
>JARRPE010000174.1:0-3795 GCA_037383205.1 Methyloceanibacter sp. | reverse complement strand
AACCGACCAGGGCGTCGGAATCCCTCAAGAAGATTTGGACAATATATTCGAACGCTTCCGGCGGGCCGGGAATGCCGCGGAGGCCAATGACGAAGGTCTGGGGCTTGGCCTGCCCGTGGCCCGCGCGATCGTGCAGGCCCATGGCGGAGAGATTGACGTACAAAGTAAGGTCGGAGAAGGAACGACGGTTCTGGTAAGCTTGCCGGAAAACCTGGGAGGGAGCCAAGCGTGAACGTGCTCTTGGTAGAAGACGAACCGCGTGTCGCCGATTTTATCGACAGGGGCCTGCGCGCGGAGAGCCATGGGGTGACCGTCGCGGAGAACGGCGGCGACGGCATCGAACTCGCGAAGACCGGCGACTTCGACGTGATCATTCTGGATCTGATGCTTCCGGACATGCACGGCTACGATGTGTGCCAACGCCTGCGCCAGGATGGTCAGCACACACCGATCCTGATGCTGACCGCGATGGACGCGATCGAGGACAAGATCAAAGGGATCAAGATCGGCGCCGACGATTACCTCACCAAGCCCTTCGATTTCGACGAACTGCTGGTCCGGATCGAGGCTCTGGTTCGGCGCACGCGCAACTTCACGCAGAACTCCAACGTCCTGACGGTAGGCGACTTGGAACTCGACCGCGAGTTGCTGGAGGTGAAGCGCGGAGGCGAACAGATCAAGCTGACCGCGAAGGAGCTGGCGATCCTCGAACTGCTGATGAGCACGCCGGGACGCGTGTTCTCGCGGACGCGCATCCTCAACCAAGTCTGGGGGTACAGCGAGGACCCGCTGACGAACGTCGTGGACGTCTATATTGCCCGGCTGCGGCGCAAGATCGACACCAAGGGGCGGGAGCCGCTGATCGAAACCGTTCGCGGTCACGGCTACCGGCTGAAGGCTGCGAACTGAAGGCGCCTGGCCAAGAGCCGGGGCGAGACCCGGGCCAAGAAAAGCGCGCCATCGCAGCCACCTAATTGGCAAATTTCGCAAGACTTTTGGCAGTTCTGCAAGCACAACGGGCAGCCGCGCAATGGAACCTTGCACGGCGCGGCGCATCTTGTAGATTAGACTGCGCCACTCGCCGACGACGCGCCATAAAGATTTCAGGCCTTACCAGCAGGTCACGGCCCCGCGCACCTGTCCGCGACTGTTGCCAAGGGTGCGCAACGCCTGGCCTCATCTCAAGAACCTGAAAAAGACCGACGCTTGGAGGAAACCCATACTTGGAGGAGACCCGTTGCGCCTACGCCTTCTAGTCTTACTGTGCCTCGCCGTTGCGAGCTGCCTTCCCGCACGAGCGGAGAGCACCACGCCGATCAAGGTCGGCGTCCTGAAGTTCGGCACCGTCAACTGGGTCATGGACACGATCCAAGCTAATGGCTTCGACAAGGCCGAAGGGATCAGCCTCGATGTGGTCCCGCTGGCCAGCACGCAAGGGACCGCCGTCGGTCTGCAAGGCGGATCGCTGGACATCGTGGTGACCGATTGGCTCTGGGTTTCCAGGGAGCGGACGAGCGGTGCCGACTTCACCTTCGTCCCGTTCTCGACGGCCCTGGGTGCGATCATGGTGCCACCGGGCTCGCCCATCAAGACGCTGGCCGACCTCAAGGGCAAGACGCTGGGGGTTGCCGGCGGGCCGCTGGACAAGAGCTGGCTTCTGATCGTCGCTTACGCCCTGCGAACGGCCAATATCGACCTTCGTACCGAAACCACCCAGGAATTCGGGGCGCCGCCGCTTTTGGCCGCCCGTGCGAAGCAGGGCCAAATCGACGCCGTGCTGAACTTCTGGCCCTACGCGGCCCGCCTTGAGGCCGTGGACTTCACCCAGCTGATCGGTCTTGAAGACGTGGTCCGCGAACTCGGCGCCAAGGGTGAAGTCGCTATGCTCGGTTATGTCTTCAACGCCGACTGGGCCGAGCAGAATCCGGAGGCCATAGATGGTTTCGTGCGCGCGGCGGAGAAAGCCAACGACTTGCTGGCGACCTCGGATGCGGAATGGGAGCGTCTGAAGCCGGTCATGAGCGCGAATGACCCTAGTTTCGACGAAGCAACCTTCGAGGCGCTGCGGCGCCGTTTCCGGGAAGGCATCCCCGAGCGGCAACTCAGATCTGAAGAGGCCGATGCCAAGGTCCTGTACCAGTTTCTACGCGAACTGGGCGGCACCAAGTTGGTCGGCAAGGGGACCGAACTCGCCCCCGGGACCTTCTGGCACGGGACCGCACAGTGACCACGGTAGAAGAGGCACAGTCTGCCGCGCGCTCCGCCTCCTGGTATGCACGCGGGCCTTGGATTTCGATCCTATCCGTCACCGTATTCTTGGCGGTCTGGTTCGTCGCCGCCTTTGTGGCCCAAAGCCGGCTGCTGCCAGGTCCGCTCGAAGTGCTGGACTATGTCATCGAGGAATCGCTGCACGGCGACCTCATATTCCAGCTTGGCATCACGCTTTGGCGCGTGGTTGCGGCCTTCGTCGTGGCCATGGTTATTGGCAGCGCGATCGGCCTGCTCATGGGCGAATTGCCCGCCGTGAACCGGGTGCTCGATCCATGGCTGATCGTACTTCTCAATCTTCCCGCGCTGGTGATTATCATCCTCGCCTATGTGTGGTTCGGCCTAAACGAGGTGGCCGCGATCGGGGCGGTGGCGCTGAACAAGATACCGAATGTCATCGTGACGCTGCGTGAGGGCGCGCGGGCGCTCGATCCCGGGCTCGACGAGATGGCACGCGCCTATCGCCTGACGCCGTGGAGCAAGTTCCGCAACGTGACCATGCCGCAGCTTCAACCATACTTCGCCACCGCCTCCCGAACGGGGCTTTCTCTGATCTGGAAAATCGTTCTGGTGGTCGAATTGCTGGGCCGTCCGAACGGCGTCGGCTTCGAGCTGCATCTGAATTTCCAGCTTTTCAACGTGACGGCTATTCTCGGCTATACGCTCGCCTTCGTGGCCGTCATGCTCGCGATCGAATACCTATTGGTGCAACCCCTTGAAAGACACTCGACACGCTGGCGCAACAAGCCAGTTTAAGATCCGCATCGTGGAGAAGACCCACACCGGTGCCGACGGCACACGGTTGACGGCGATCCGCGATTTGACCCTCGACTTGGAGCCGGAGAGCATGACCGTGCTCATGGGACCGTCGGGTTGCGGCAAGACCACGCTGTTGCGCATCGTGGCCGGACTCGACGACGAGTTCAGCGGCGAAATCGACATGCCGCCACACGCGCGTCTGGGGTTCATGTTCCAGGAGCCGCGCCTGCTGCCATGGCGCACCGTCCGGCAAAACATCGAGCTGGTCGCCGCGCCGGGATTTGGTGCAGAAGATCTCGCAAAACTGGCTGAGGCCGTCGGCATCGCCGAGATGCTGCCCCGCTATCCGCAGGAACTCTCGCTCGGGCTGGCCCGCCGCGCGGCTCTAGCCAGGGCTTTTTCGACCGAACCGGACCTCTTGCTGCTCGACGAACCGTTCGTCTCGCTCGACGAACGGACCGCCGACCGCCTTCGGCGATTAATGCTCCAGGTTTGGTCCGCCCGGCCCACGACAGCGGTGATGGTCACGCACAACCCGCGCGAGGCTTTGCAGCTAGCCGACAGGCTTGTACTGATGGCTCCGCGGCCAACCCATGTGCTCGCGGTCGAGACCATCGACGTACCGCAAGCCGAACGCGACGCTGCGATGGTCGAAGCGCTGCACGCCGACCTGTTCAAACGCTTCCCGGGTAATTTCTCCGGAGGCTAGAACTTGCCAACACGTAGCTCCTGGCGCAAGCCTTGCGGCTAGCCGCCGGCCGGCGCCGT
>JARRPE010000173.1:0-3846 GCA_037383205.1 Methyloceanibacter sp. | reverse complement strand
ACCGATCCGTCGAGCATCCTCAACGATGTGCCTGTCGGTATGCCGGGGCTGACGCGGGCGGCCAAGCTCCAGAAGCGCGCGGCGGAGGTCGGCTTCGATTGGTCTGACGTTGGACTGATTATCGAGAAGGTCGAGGAAGAGCTGGCCGAGCTAAAGGAAGCCATTGCCCACGGCGAGCCTCAGGAGCGCATCGCCGATGAGTTCGGCGATGTCGCCTTCGTTTTGGCGAATGTGGCCAGACACTTGCGCGTCGATCCGGAGTCTGCGCTGCGGGGTACCTGCAACAAGTTCATTCAGCGGTTTCAGCACATCGAGTCGGCGCTTGCAGCCGCAGGCCGTACGCCGAAGGATGCGGACCTCGACGACATGGAGGCGCTTTGGAACGCGGCGAAGCAGGCTGAGAAGGCCGCTCAGCGAGGCGGTTCGGACGGTTCGGCGTAGGGAGTCCCCTACTCGGCCGCGGTCTGTAGCCGCGAGGCGCCGGCGACGCGCGCAAGCTTGTCTCTCTTCTCCGGCGCCACCCGAATGCGCAAGGTCACGGCGCCCTCGCCGAGATCGGCGCGGCTGATCACTTCGCAGTTTTCGTAGATCCAGTTCGACAGCGCGCCTTCCTGGGGCTGCACCACGATCTCGAGCGTTTGCCGTCGCCGGTTCAAGCGCGTTTCGATCTCCGCGAGCAAGTCGTCGAGGCCCAGTCCGCTCACGGCCGAGACAAGAATTGCGCCGTGGCGAGCGGCATCGTTCCGGGCATGCTCCAGCGCGTCCGGGTCGAGCAGGTCTGCCTTGTTCCAAACCTCGAGAATTCGGTCCGGCTCCTCCTCCGGATTGATGCCGAGATCCGCCAGGACCGCATTCACGTCGGCCCTTTGGCTGGCAGTGGCGCTATCGGAAATGTCGCGGACATGAAGGACGAGATCGGCCTCCTGAACCTCTTCCAGCGTGGCGCGAAACGCGGCCACGAGCGTGGTCGGCAGGTCCGAGATGAATCCCACCGTGTCGGACAGGACGGATTTCGATCCGTTCGGCAGTTGAAGCGCGCGAATGGTGGGATCGAGCGTGGCGAACAGAATGTCTTGGGCCAGGACCTCGGCGCCCGTCAGCGTGTTGAAGAGCGTGGACTTGCCGGCGTTCGTGTAGCCCACCAGCGCCACGGCCGGGTATGGCACACGCTGGCGCGATTTGCGGTGCAGCGTTCGCGTTTGGCGGACATGCTCCAGTTCTTTCTGGATTTTGGTGATGCGTTCGGACAGCAGGCGCCGGTCGGTTTCGATCTGAGTCTCACCGGGACCGCCGAGAAAGCCGAAGCCGCCGCGCTGCCGCTCCAGGTGGGTCCAGGAGCGTACCAGGCGGCTCTTCTGATAGACGAGGTGAGCGAGCTCGACCTGCAGGCGCCCTTCCCGCGTTCTGGCCCGCTCGCCAAAGATCTCCAAAATCAAACCTGTCCGGTCGAGGACTTTGGCCTGCCAAGCCGTTTCCAGATTGCGTTGCTGCACCGGCGTGAGCGGATGGTCGACGATCACGAGTTCGGCGTCTTCCATGCGGACGAGCCCCGCCAGTTCCTGGACCTTGCCCGAGCCGAACAGGGTTGCGGGCTTCGGCTGCGGCACGGGGACCACGCCGCTGGCACGAATGTCGAGATTGATGGCCGCCGCAAGACCAACCGCCTCTTCGAGACGCGCTTCCGGCGTCCGGTCCGGTGCGTCCGGTCCTGGCGCACTCTCCCGTCGCGACCGGGCGCCTTTCAGATCGAGGATGGGGGCGAATACGACCGCGCGCACGGGTTGCTCCGCGCGCTGTCCGTTGCGTTCTCGTCGTCCCTTCTGGCTTGCGAGCTGTTTGGGGTCGTTAGGACGCAATTACTCCGCGGTACCTTCCGCATCGGTGATGTCGGCAAGCTGAATAGGCTGACCGGGCATGATGGTCGAAATCGCATGCTTATAGACAAGCTGCGAGTGGCCGTCCCGGCGCAGCAGAACGCAAAAATTGTCGAACCAGGTCACGACGCCCTGAAGCTTGACGCCGTTCACGAGAAAGATCGTGAGAGGAATCTTGGCTTTGCGAACGTGATTGAGAAAAGTGTCTTGCAAGCTTTGCGTGCGCTCTGTCGGCATGGGCTTATTGTCCCTTTTTGTCCCTTTGCTTCACGCTTGGTCTCAAAAATGACGCCAGTATGAGACGAACCGGCTCGTCGCAGTGTTGAGACGCAACCATAATGTGCGTCCGTAAGACATTCGACTTAAGACGAATTCTACCTGTGTGCCTCCCCCTTAAAGCGAGTCACTAAGCTATCCTAACGCATTGCGGCGTTTCTTTCATTCGAATTGACACCTAATGCGCGAAGTTTCCGGTGGAGCGCGGAACGCTCCATACCCACGAATTCGGCCGTCCGGGAGATGTTTCCGCCGAACCGGTTGACCTGGGCCAGGAGATACTCGCGCTCGAAGATCTCACGGGCGTCTCTCAGCGGCAGCGACATGAGGTGCTCGCCGCCGGCCCCGTTGGGGGTCAGCGGTACCGGGGAGACGATCTCGTCGGGTAGCATGTCGGCTGTGACGATCGTGTCCGCGTCTCCGCCCACCAGGATCATGAGACGTTCTACATTGTTGCGCAGTTGCCGGACGTTCCCCGGCCATTCATGCGACTGGAGAACGGCCATGGCGTCCTCGCCGATCCGTCGCGGCGGCAGGCCCGAGGCCACCGAAATGGTCTGCACGAAGTAGCGAACGAGATCGGGGACGTCCTCGCGGCGTTCGGCGAGGCCTGGGATGCGGATCGGCACCACGTTGAGGCGGTGGTAAAGGTCCTCGCGCAGGCGTCCTGCGGAAATCTCCTTCTGAAGGTCGTGGCTTGTCGAGGAGACCACGCGCACGTCCACATGGACCTTGGGGCCGCCGCCGAGACGCTGAAAGCGCTGTTCGACCAGCACGCGCAGGATCTTTGCTTGAGTCTCCAGCGGCATGTCGGCGACTTCGTCGATATAGAGCGTGCCGCCGTGGGCCTCTTCGAGCGCGCCGACCTTGCGGGGGCCTGCGCCCGTCCCCTCCTCCGTTCCGAAGAGTTCGAGTTCCATCCGCTCCGGCACCATGGCGGCCGCGTTGAGAACCACGAACGGCCCTTCGGCCCGCAGGGACTTGGCGTGCATCACGCGCGCGGCGAGTTCCTTGCCGCAGCCCGAGGGCCCGCTGATCAGCACCCGGCTGTTGGTTGGGGCGACCTTCTCGATGGCCTGTTGCAGTTGGCCGATGGCGGCCGACTTGCCGATCATTTCGAAGGAATAGGAACTCCGTTCCCGCAATTCCCGGTTCTCGCGTTTCAGCTTCGAGGTCTCTAGCGCGCGCGCGGTGATGAGCACCAGCCGGTCGGCCTTGAAGGGTTTCTCGATATAGTCGTAGGCGCCCCGCTGAATGGCCGACACGGCTGTCTCGATATTGCCGTGGCCACTGATGATGATCACGGGCAGGTCCGGGTGAGCCTTCTTGATCTCCTCCAGCAGGTCGAGACCGTCGAGCCGCGATCCTTGGAGCCATATGTCGAGGATGACGAGCGAGGGGCGCCGCTCCTCGATGGCTTGCAGTGTCTCGTCGCTGTCTTTCGCGAGCCGGGTGCCGTGTCCCTCGTCCTCCAGGATGCCGGAAATGAGCTCCCTGATATCGGCCTCGTCGTCGACGACCAGGATGTCAGACGCCATGAGTTATTTCCTCTTCTTCGGCAGACGCTTCACTCATTTTGGGCTCGTCTGCGGATTCATCGGCAAGTCGGCCGCCATCGGCCAACTGCAACAGGCCATCGAGAAGGTCGCCCCAACCAACAGCCGGGTGCTGATCAGCGGGCCCTCGGGCTGCGGCA
>JARRPE010000172.1:0-5835 GCA_037383205.1 Methyloceanibacter sp. | reverse complement strand
CGAGGATGTTCTCGGCCGCCGCAAAGAAGGCATCGCGCGTGGAGCGAGGAAGCTCTTTGCCGGTCCACGGATCGTAGCGGAGCGTTGTCATGGCCGGTCCGCCGTCGAAGACAGGCATGCCGAATTCCCGGAACACCGGCGAATAGATCACGGGCTGTTGCGGATCGCAGGCCGCCCAAAGCAGATCCGGATACTCGGGGAACAAAACAGACTTCCGGGGGTCGAGGTCGAAGACTTCCCGAACTTCGTCCATATGCTCGATGAGGATCGCAAAGAGACCCTCCCAGATCTCGCTCCAGCCGTCCTCGTCCGGATCGAAATTTTCGTAGCGCTGACAGGCGGCGCGCTTGGCCTCTATCTCCTGGTCCATTTCCTCATTGGTCAGCCAGAAGTCTGTCATGCAGCGTCCTCCCGGTAACAAACGGATTTGGCCGCGCTTACCACGAGATCCACGGAGGGTAGCGCGAGCTTCTCGAGATTGGCGGCGTAGGGCATGGGCACGTCGGCGCCGGTGACTTTGAGGGGCGGCGCGTCCAGATAGTCGAAGGCTTGCGCCGTCACCTGTGCGCAGATCTCGGTGCCGACGGAACAGGTGGGCCAGCTTTCTTCGATGGTGACGATGCGATTTGTCTTCCGCACGGAGGCGACCACGGTGTCGATATCGAGCGGCCGCAGGGTGCGCAGGTCGATGACTTCCGCCTCGATCCCCTCCTCCGCCAAGCGTTCGGCCGCGTCGAGTGTGTAGGCAAGGCCGCGCGAATAGGAGACGAGCGTTAGGTCCCGTCCGGGCCGCGCGATACGGGCCTTGCCGATGGGCAGAACGAAGTCGTCGATCTTGGGGACCGGGAAGCTCTGGCCGTACAGAATCTCGTTCTCCAGGAAAACCACCGGGCTGTTCTCGCGGATCGCCGCTTTCAAGAGCCCCTTCGCATCGGATGCGCTGTAGGGCGCGATGACTTTCAGTCCGGGAACTTGCGCGTAGATGGCGGAGAAGTCCTGGCTGTGCTGCGCCGCGACGCGGGCGGCGGCCCCGTTCGGTCCGCGAAACACGATGGGACAATGCATCTGACCGCCGGACATATAGAGCGTCTTGGCGGCGGAGTTGATGATGTGGTCGATGGCCTGCATCGCGAAGTTCCACGTCATGAACTCGACGATCGGCCGCAAGCCGGCGAAGGCCGCGCCGACACCGATCCCGGCAAAGCCATACTCCGTGATCGGCGTATCGATGACACGGCGGTCGCCGAATTCCTCGAGCAGCCCTTGGGTCACTTTGTATGCGCCTTGGTATTCGGCCACCTCCTCGCCCATGACGAAGACATCCGCGTCGCGGCGCATCTCCTCGGCCATGGCGTCGCGCAAGGCTTCGCGCACGGTCATGTCCACGGTTTCCGTGCCGGCAGGGAGTTCAGGCTCGGGCGCGGGCTCGGACGGGGCTGCCTGGGGCCCGGCCGGAGCGGTTTCTACCGCGGGCTCGGTTTCGCCGAGGTCCGGCGGCAGCTCGTGCTCCTGCACGGACGGCGGGGCCGCAGCGTCGGGCGCCGCTTGTGCGGCGGGCGGGGGGTCCGATGCGGCAGGCTGCGCCGCAGTCGACGGGCCGCCCTCCGCAGGCGCCTCGTCGTCCTCCAATTGCAGGATCGCGATGGGCTGATTGACGGGCACGTGCTCGGTGCCTTCCGCCACGAGGATCGACTGAATAACGCCGTCCTCGATGGCTTCGACCTCCATGGTCGCCTTGTCGGTTTCGATTTCGGCGATCACGTCTCCTGTCTGGACGGCATCACCTTCCTTGACATGCCATTTGGCGAGCGTTCCCTCCTCCATGGTGGGCGAAAGCGCAGGCATGAGAATGTCGGTGGGCATCGGCTCAGCCTTTCGCCACGACGTCGGTCCAAAGCTCGCTTGGGTCCGGTTCCGGCTCGTCTTGCGCGAACTGGGCATTTCGAGGATCATCGGGCCGTTGCCGCCGCGGATATGCGCAAGCGCCTCCTCGCCGGCGTCCTTCACCGCCGCGACATCCATGCCGTCGACTTCGCGTCCCGGAATGCCGAACGCGAGCCCGCGATTGTGCAGTTCCTTGGCTTGGGCCGACGCCCGTTCGACGGACGTACCCATGGCGTAATGATTGTTCTCGATGATGTAGAGCACGGGAAGCTTCCACAGCGAGGCCATGTTGAAGCTCTCGTAGACCTGGCCCTGGTTGGCGGCGCCTTCGCCGAAGAAGGTCAGGCAGACGTTGTCGTTGCGGCGGTATTTGTTTGCGAAGGCGATACCGGATCCAAGCGGCGCCGGCGTGCCGACGATGCCATGCCCGCCGTAGAAGCCCTTATCGACGGAGAACATGTGCATGGAGCCGCCCTTGCCTTTCGAATAGCCGCTCTGCCGTCCCGTCAGTTCCGCCATGACGCCTTTGGGGTCCATGCCGGTGGCCAGCATGTGTCCGTGGTCGCGATAGGAGGTGATGACCTGGTCGCCATCGCGCTTGGCCATCATCATGCCGGTGACCACAGCTTCCTGGCCGATATAGAGGTGACAGAAGCCGCCGATATGGCCCATGCCGTAGAGCTGTCCGGCCTTCTCCTCGAAGCGGCGGACAAGGAGCATGTTTCGGTAGGCGCTGATGTACTCTTCGGGAGTGAGGCTGGATTCGGCCGGTGGCGCCGGCTCGCCGGGTTTCTCGGAGGGCTTCTGGTCCATCCAGAAATTGGCCGCTCCAGGCGTCAGGCTTGGGCTGGTCAATCCGGGCCTCCTTGCGACTCACACCGTGCTTTCAGTCGAAGTTAGCACGAGTCCAAACCCAGCCCAAAGGCGCGGGCTGCCGCAAAAAGTGCCGGGCAGCCGGTGTTTCAGCGCTTTATCAGCGGGCCGGTCGGATCGGGCGGCCGCCTGTTCATCATGACGAGGTCGCTCGGGTGAGCCAGGTTCAGAATGGCCCGCGCGCGCTCATCCAGCATGTCGGGATCGAGGCTGTCTGGTTCCAGAAGCGCGACATCCCGCTCGATCCGCTGCCGGACCTCGCGCAGCCCTTCGAGCTCCCCCTCCAGCACGGCTGCACGGCGCTGCAGGTCGGTCTTCGCCGCCAGCCCATGATCGCCATTTTGTAGATGGTAGCCGAAATAGCCGCCCGCCCCCAAAGCCAGAAGCGGGAATATGAACGCCCTGAACCGCATCGTTCCTCCCAACGCAGCGAATCACAAACATCGTTGCGCGGCCGTTAAGACGCGGTTACCGCTCGGCGGAATTCAGGCTTTCAGGATCGACGTACCGGCATAGCGCGCCTTGGACCCCAGCTCTTCCTCGATGCGGATGAGCTGGTTGTACTTGGCGACCCGGTCGGAACGCGCCAGCGAGCCCGTCTTGATCTGCCCGCAATTGGTGGCGACGGCCAGGTCGGCGATCGTGGCGTCCTCGGTCTCGCCGGACCGGTGCGACATGACGGCGGCATAGCCGGCGTTCATGGCCATGTTCACGGCGTCCAGCGTCTCGGTGAGCGTGCCGATCTGGTTCACCTTCACGAGAATGGCGTTGGCGATGCTCTTGTCGATGCCCTCTTTCAGGCGTGCGACGTTGGTGACGAAGAGATCATCGCCCACAAGCTGCACCCGGTCACCGATTGCATCGGTCAGCGTACGCCAGCCGTCCCAGTCGTCCTCCGACATGCCGTCTTCAATCGAGAAGATCGGATAGGCGTCGACGAGCTCGGTGTAGTACGCGGCGATCTCATCGGCGGTCAGGCTGCGCTTCTCGCCGGCAAGCTCATAGCGCCCGTCCTTGAAGAACTCGGTCGCGGCGACGTCGAGCGCCAGATACACGTCTTTGCGCGGGGTGAGGCCGGCGGTTTCGATCGCGCCCATGACGAAATCGAGGGCGGCGCGCGTGGACTCCAAATTGGGAGCAAAACCGCCCTCGTCGCCCACGGCCGTGCTGTGGCCGGCGGCCTTCAACGCGGCCGCCAGAGCGTGGAAGATCTCCGCGCCGGTCCGCACCGCTTCGGCAATGCTCGACGCGCCCACCGGCATCACCATGAATTCCTGGAAATCGATGGGATTGTTCGCGTGGGCACCGCCATTGACGATGTTCATCATGGGCACGGGAAGCAGGTTTGCCTCGTCCCCGCCGAGATAAGCGTAGAGCGGCTTTTCGTTCGCGTGCGCCGCGGCCTTTGCGGCGGCCAGAGACACGCCAAGAATGGCGTTGGCGCCCAGCCGCTTCTTATTCTCGGTACCGTCCAGATCGCGCAAGAGCTGGTCGAGGCCGCGCTGGTCTTCGGCATCGAACCCATCCAGCGCCTTCCGGATCTCGCCGTTCACCGCCTCGACGGCCTTCTTCACGCCTTTGCCACGGTAGCGGGCTCCGCCGTCGCGCAGCTCGTGGGCTTCGTGCGCGCCGGTGGACGCGCCCGACGGTACGGCGGCCCGGCCGTGATGACCGCCCTCGAGAACAACATCGACCTCGACCGTCGGGTTGCCGCGGCTATCCAGAATTTCTCTGCCGAGAATGGTGGCGATGGCTGCCATGTGGGTGTCCCCCCAAAAAGTCCGAGATGTTTTGGGGCCGTCATAGCCTAGGCGGAGCGGAACGGGAAGGCGTATATATCCTTGAACCTCGTTCCCGCATCTTGAGCTCAACCGGAGAGACTTCATGGCACCACCCCCCGTCGAGGAGCCGGCCGGCGCCCTGGTCCTGTTCTCCGGCGGACAGGATTCCACGACCTGTTTGGGCTACGCCCTCGAGCATTACTCCCGCGTTGAAACCGTGGGGTTCGACTACGGCCAGCGCCACAGTGTCGAACTTGCGTGCCGGGAGCGGATACGCGCCGCTCTCGCCGAGCGCTTTCCGGACTGGTCTGGGCGCCTCGGCCCCGATCACATGGTCGATCTATCCGGTTTCGGCGCCATCGGCGATACGGCGCTCACGACGGACGCCGAAATCGTCATGACGGAGTCCGGCCTGCCATCGACCTTCGTTCCGGGACGGAACCTGGTCTTCTTCGTCTATGCGGCGGCGCTCGGCCATCGCCGGGGCTTGACCGTCTTGGTCGGCGGCATGTGCGAGACCGACTACTCCGGCTACCCGGACTGCCGGGACGAGACTTTGCAGGCTCTTCAGACGGCCATCCGGCTAGGCACGGAGGTTCCCTTCACTATCGAAACGCCACTGATGTGGCTTTCCAAGGCCGAGAGCTGGGCGCTTGCGCACAGGCTCGGCGGCGACGGTCTTGTCGACCTGATCCGGGAGGAGACCCACACTTGCTACAAGGGCGACCACACGACCAAGCATGCGTGGGGCTTTGGCTGTGGGACCTGCCCGGCCTGCGAACTACGCGCCAAGGGCTATCGTGAATGGCGCGCGGGCTGATCCTCGTCGTCGCCCCTCCCAGATCAGAATCCTGTGGTATAGGTTTTTCGTTCCGTACCGTCCTGGTGCGGGAAATTTCTAGGAAATTAGAGGATAACTATGAACCAGCACAAACGCCCGAAATGGGTGAGCGCGCTTGGCCTCGTTTTGGCGGGCGCGTTTATTGTGGGGGCGGCTCTCGTGACCAGCGAACCGTTTAAGGACAACATGGCCTTCGCGGCCGTGGCTGAGCAGGTCGAACGCTCCGAAGCATCAACACCGTCCGATGGCGCCGCGGACGACGTGCCGCCGAGCGCGGCCAAGGCCGAACTCTCCGATGCCGTACGCGATCTCTCCATGCGCATCGCCCAGGCCGAGACTGGCGAAGCCGCCGGCGAAGGCGCGTCAGAACCGGCAGAACAACCTCCGACCGATCCGGTCGATGCCGCGGAAGAAGCGGCTCAAGACGCCGCCGAGCAAGCCGTGACGGAGCAGCCG
>JARRPE010000171.1:0-3920 GCA_037383205.1 Methyloceanibacter sp. | reverse complement strand
AGTCGGCGAGCCGCAAATGATGCGGATTGAATCCGTAGCGCGACTGAATGCACTGATAGAGCCATTTCGACGAGTAGCGTCGCTCGTCGGGGATCATGCCGCCCTCGCCCGAGCACGTCGCCGTTCCGGCCATCGTAGCGCCGCGCGCGAGCGCGATCTTCGCTTCATACGACAGCGCACCGAAGCTCATGCCCGTCACGTAGATCGGGATATCGAGTTCGAGCGGGCGTTTCGCCTGCGGTCCGATCAAGGTCTTGGTATCGCACTTCTCGCGATACCCCTCGATGACGAAGCGCGTCAGCGTACCCGGCAGGAATGTGAGATCATCCCAATGCGGAATCTTCTTGAAGAGCGAGAAGCCGCGCATACGGTAGCGGCCCAGCTCCGCCTTCACATGGATGTCGTTCATGACCTCCGGTGTGAAGATTTGACTTTTGCCCAGCAGAAACCGGCTTTGCTCGGCGGGCTCGCTCGCGCCGTTCGCCTTCTGCTTCTTGTTCTTGGCCATCTTTCAGAAGCTCCCCTTACAGAACCAGTTTTTTCTCGGTCGGCTCTAGATTGTCGTAATTCCAGAGCTGCTTACCGGCGACGATTTTACGGAACGAGTCGATGCCGCCCTTCGGCATGACGTCGTACTTCTTGAGCTTTCTCTCGAGCCATTCCTTGTCTAGATCGGTCATGTCGCTCCAGACTGCGTCAACGCCGAGGCTGCGCGGCTCACCACCCAGGAAGATGGTGCCGTCGTACATGGAGTCGCCGAGGTTCTTGCCAGCGTTGCCGCAGATCACCATGCGTCCGCGCTGCATCATGAAACCGGAGAACGAACCCGTGTCGCCGCCGACAATGATGTTGCCGCCCTTCATGTCGATACCCGTGCGGGAACCGACATCGCCTTTGCAGACGAGGTCGCCACCGCGCAGCGCGGCGCCGAACTGCGAACCCGCATTCTTCTCGATGAGAATGGTTCCGCTCATCATATTTTCACCGCAAGACCAGCCGACGCGGCCGTTGATGCGGATATTCGGTCCATCGACCAGACCGCAGCCGAAATAGCCGAGCGACCCTTCGATGATGAGATTGAGACGGTTAAGGATACCGACCGCCATGGAGTGCTTCGCAGCCGGGTTCTTCAGAACGATCGTCCCGTAGCCCTCGCGCATCATCTCCCGAATGCGGGCGTTGACCTGCTTCGCGTCCATGTTGGAGGCGTCGATCTCGCCGCGCTTGTTGAAGTCGACGTCGAACGTGTCGGTTAGACTGAACCCGTGATGAGCTTCGTTCAGTTCGTTATCGCAGAAGACCTGCTGTGTGCGACCGGTGAGCTGCTCCGTGTGCATGCCCATTTCATGGGACTTGCGTTCCTGCTCGGTCGGCGCAGCTTTGGTTAGCGTTGCCATACCCGCACCTCCTCATCGTAAGGGTCAGACGTATCGATTTCCCGGGGAACGATGGCGCGGATGGCCACTTCCTCCGAGGCGAGTGCGACGATGTCGTCGCTTTCGTAAAGAACCATGGGCTTGGCCGCCATGGTGTCCTTGGCCATGCCCAGCTCTTTGTCGGTGGCGACGAGGTAGGTGAAGACGCCGTCGATCTCCTTGATGGAAGACTTCAGCGAATCTTCGAGCGTCGCGCCCTGTTCCAGATTGTTGGCCGTATAGACCGCCAGCAGTTCGGAATCGCAGTTCGACATGAACCGGTGACCGAGACGCTCCATCTCGCGGCGCATGATCCAATAGTTCGTGATCTGCCCGTTATGGACGACACTGATGTCGTTGTACGGATAAGCCCAGTACGGATGGGCGGAACGGATATCCACATCCGATTCCGTGGCCATGCGCGTGTGGCCGATGCCATGCGTACCCTGGAAGCTGCCCAGACCATATTGCTGGGAGACGACCGTCGCATCGCCGAGGTCCTTGATCAGTTCGAGCGCATGGCCGAAGGAAAGAACTTCGCCGCCTTCGATATGCTCGAGATCCGTCGCCAGCTGTTTTGTGTCGCCGGAAAACTTCAGGCGATAGCGGAAAGCGTACGGTGTCGGCTGCTCGACTTCCAGCGTCTGAGCACCAAGTTCCGAAAGCCGGTTGTCGACAAGCGCCTGCCGGTCGCGAATCTTGTCACGGATGTTATAGTCCGTGTCGAAATCTTCGGCCTCGGCGAGCTTCAAGCGCATGACGTACTCGTCAGGCTTGGTCACGCCGTATACGGCAAACCCAGTCGAGTCCGGACCGCGATGCTTCAGGCTTTGAAGCATGGCGGTCATCTCTTGGCCGACGCCCACCGCTTGACCGCGATGAATGACTCCAGCAATCCCGCACATTGTTTTTCTTCCTCCGTTTCAAGGGACGCGCCATGCGGTATGCACGGCGCGCCCAAACTCATCCCAGCCGGCTACGGCAGGCAGTCGAGATAGGTCTCCAAATCCCACTCCGTAACGGTGTGGTTGAAGCGTTCCCATTCGTCGCGTTTGTACTGGTCATAGAGGCCGTACATCTCGCCCGGCATGCCGCGCTGCACGACCTTATCCTCCGCAAGCGCCTCGAGTGCCTCGCCGAGCGTCATGGGCAGGCGCTTCACGTCCTTGCCCGCTTCGATGGCCTCGTAAATGTTGCGCTCTTCCGGCTCGCCCGGATCGAGGTTGTTGTCGATGCCGTCGTCGGCGGCCGCGAGGATGGTCGAGCCCATCAGATAAGGGTTCACCATCGAATCCACCGAGCGATACTCGAAGCGGCCAGGCGCGGAGACACGCAGACCCGTCGTGCGGTTCTGGAAACCCCAGTCAGCGAAGACCGGCGCCCAGAAGCCTGTATCCCACAGCCGGCGATAGGAGTTCACCGTCGAGGAGCCGACGGCCGTCAGCGCACGTACGTGGTGAACGATGCCGCCGATCGCCGCGAGGCCTGCCTTGCCGGGCATCGGCGGGTCGTCGCCGTCGGGCATGAAGGTGTTGTCGCCGCCGGACACATACATGTAATTGTGCGGCAGGCCCGGCAGATTGTCGGGATCGTTGCCGGTCGGACGAAGCTTGTCCTCACCGCCGCGCCACAGCGACATGTTGTGGTGACAGCCGCTCGCCGACACCCCCATAAAAGGCTTCGACATGAAGCAGGCGATGATGCCGAACTCGCGCGCCACTTGCGCGCAGATCTGCCGATAGGTCGTCAACCGGTCCGCATTGCGCAGCACATCGTCGAACATCCAGTTCAATTCGAGCTGACCGGGCGCGTCCTCGTGGTCGCCCTGGATCATGTCGAGCCCCATCTTGCGGGAGTACTCCATGACCTTCATGTAGACCGGGCGCAGGCTCTCGAACTGATCGATGTGGTAGCAATACGGATTGGAGTAACCGCCGGCAGGCTTGCCGTTCTCATCCTTCTTGAGCCACATCATCTCGGGCTCGGTGCCCATGCGCAGGCTCAGGCCGTTGTGCTTGTCCTGGAATTCCTTATGGAGACGGCGCAGGTTGCCTCGGCAATCCGCGGTGAGGAATCCGCCTGGATCCTTCTTTTCCTCGCGGTTGCGGAACAGCGTGCAATACATGCGCGCGATCCGCTTGTCCCACGGCAACTGCATGAACGTCTCGGGATCGGGGATACCGACAAGCTCGGCAGCCTCGGGTCCGTACCCGAGATATTCGCCATGCCGGTCGAGAAACAGATTGACGGTAGCGCCGTAGACGAGCTGGAAGCCCTTTTTGGCGACACTCTCCCAGTGATCGGCCGGAATCCCCTTACCCATGATGCGGCCCGTGATCGACACGAACTGCAGGTACAGATACTCGATTCCGAGTTCGTCGATCTTCTTCCGAACTTCTTTGACCAGCTCCTGACGTTGCGGGTCATCTACATAGGTTTCGATATCCATTGACGTCTCCCTAACATCAACTCCACGGAAATGGGCTGTGGGAGACCGGATGCAGC
>JARRPE010000170.1:0-3925 GCA_037383205.1 Methyloceanibacter sp. | reverse complement strand
CGATAATG
Source organism: Methyloceanibacter sp. (assembly GCA_037383205.1). Classification (GTDB taxonomy): domain Bacteria; phylum Pseudomonadota; class Alphaproteobacteria; order Rhizobiales; family Methyloligellaceae; genus Methyloceanibacter. The sequence goes on along the minus strand of JARRPE010000170.1, from coordinate 3,917 downwards.
TCGCCTAATGACCCAGAGCGGACATATCGCTCTGTTAGGCATAATATTTCCATGGAAACACGCGATGACCTCGGAACTGATCCTTTCTTGCCTACAGAATTCCTCATAAGAGGAGCCGTCTGCTAAGGATGCAAATTATGAAAACTAGTGTCGGCCTTGTTTTGCTTCTCTCCACGGTCCTTTGCGCCTACGCGGCACGTGCCGAGGAAGGCTGCACGAAGATCGTTGCGACCGGCCATCCTGAATATCCCCCTATGGCCTTTAAGGAAGGTGACCGCATTGACGGTGCGGCACCGCTTCTCGTCGGAGAGATCGCCAAGGAACTCAAGGTTCCGCTTGAAACAAAGTATATGGGCTCGTGGTCCGAGGCCCAGTCAGCGACTCGCGAAGGAAAGGCAGACATGATCATTGGTGTTTACTCCAATGACGAGCGGACTGAGTATCTCGACTACGTCGATCCGCCGTTCGCTTACGATCCGGTCCAGGTTTTCGTCGCAAACGACCAGTCGTTCGACTTCAAGGGGCCGGAGAATCTCATCGGCAAGAAGGGCATCGCAAACGCAGGGGAAAGTTTCGGTACGACATTTGACGACTTCCTCAAGGAGAAGCTTACCGTCACGCGTGTGGACGGGCTCGCCGCTGGGTTCGATGCACTCTTGTCAGGTGACGCCGACTACTTGATTGCGGCCTATTATCCGGCGACAGCGGCTCTGGTGCGGTCGGGCCTTGACGACAAGGTTCAACCGCTGGAGCCGGCGCTGCTTTCCGAGGAGTTGTTTGTGGCATTTTCTAAGAAATCTCCTTGCGTCGATCTATCGTCAGAGTTCGGCGAGGGCATCACGGAAATGACGGAGGACGGTCGTTTTCGCGAATTGGTGCGCAACGCCCTTAGGCAATGGGGCGCAGACGAGAGCTTCAAGGACTAATGGAATAATCGTTTTGTTCTCAACTCTTCCGGGTGTCCGGATTTGATCTTCGGCTCTGGGCGCGGGCAATATTAGTCGCCATGGCAGCCGCCAATCTTCGAACGAAACCCACCACTCGACTGGCCAGCAGGTACTGTTATTCTCGCTTCCAATGCTGCCAGACATGGGTGGATGTTGCTAATCAGGACGCCCAAGCAGCGGCAGAGGGAGGTGCTTATTGGGCGCTCGGGCCGTTATCAGCCTCATCATCGCTGCGCTTTGCCTGGCTCTGATCGGGCTTTGGTATTGGCAGACCTCGCGGGAGTACACGCTTCTCGTGGCCGCAGGCCAGCGATCGGGTCAAGCGTTTCAGACCGTCGAGGCGTTCCGCGAGGTCGTTACCCGGCATTATCCGGAAATCAACATCGAAGTGTTTGAGACGCGCGGGTCGCTTCATAACGCGAAGCTGCTCGACGAGGGCGCGGTCCAGCTTGCCACCGTGCAGGCCGACCAGGCCACTGGTAGCGGCGCCCGCATGGTCGCCGCGCTTTACCCCGACACATTTCAAATCGTCGTCAGGAACGAAAGCGGCATCGACTCGATCTCGGACCTGATCGGAAAGCGCATTGCGTTGCCTCCGGAACAGAGCGGCGAATATGAGGCCTTCTGGTTCCTGGCCAACTACTACGCCCTGACAAAAGACAGTCTGACGGTCTTCACCGGCACCGAACGTACGACCAACTGGCTTCTCCTGAACGGCGATGTCGACGCGCTGTTCCGCGTCCGCGCACCAGGAGACATGTCGATCCTGCACTTGATCAGGCAGATCAACGGCAAGATCCTCCCCATTCCCCAAGCCGCTGCGTTGCGGTTGCGGCATCCCGCCCTCGAGACCGGCAGTATTCCGCAAGGGTCCTATAATGGCCGCCCCGCGATCCCCAGCAGTGATATCGCGACGATCGCGGTGCAGAAGCTTCTGCTTGCCCGCGAGTCGGTCCCTGCGGACGTTGTCGCCAAACTCACTTCGGTTCTCTTCGAGCATCGGCGCGAGTTGATGGAACTCGTTCCGATTTCGGGCCTGATCACCGCGCCAGACCCCGGCGGCCAGACCCTCGTCCCCGTGCACGCCGGAGTGCGCGCATTTTGGGACAGGGACAAGCCGTCCTTCATTCAGGAGAATGCGGAACCCATTGCGCTCATGGTTTCTATCGCAGTGGTCGCGATGTCGGGCTACATTCAGCTCATAAATCGGCGCCGCAAGAAGGTGATGGACGGCTTCAATCGCGAACTCATCGAGTTGGCCCAGGACGCCCGTGGTGCCGCGAACTTCGCCGAGCTCGATGCCTACAATAACAAGCTCGCCGAATTTGTATCTCGTGTCGTTCACGCTACGGAGCGCGGCCGCATAAACGCGACGGAATTCACGCTCTTCAATTTCACATACGACGCGGTCGAGGACGCCATCAAGGATCGTCAAGTCCAGCTGGAACGCGCCGAGAGAACTCGTGCGGCTGACAGGCCTGCCGCGGGCGCTGCGGCGGCGCCATCCTCCACAGCTTAGTGCGGTAAGTCATGGCGCGACGTCTCTTGCCACTCATACTAATTTTGGGCACCGGCGCCGTCGTCGCGGTTGCCGTATGGGCTTTGACGGAGCGGTACGAACGTGACCAAGCTCTCGCCACGGCCTTCGACCGCTTGCGCTTGTTTCATGATCTCCGGCAGGCCGCGCTCGAGGACTATCTTCGTTCGACGGCTTCAGATGTCCGAGCCGCGAGCGAGAATCTGCGCGTCGTCGAGGCGATGGAGAAACTCGACTTGGGCTGGCGGAGCTGCGGCCCGGATGCGCGGAAGCTTCTGCCGCGGCTATATATCGACGACAATCCCGACCCGGCAGGGCAGAAGGGCAGGCTAGCGGACGCCGGGGACGGCTGTTTATATAGCCAGTACCACAGGAACTTTCACGACTGGGCCCGGCGCTTTCTCAATCATTTCGGCTATTACGACGCCTTCCTCATCAACCCGAGCGGCGACATCGTCTACACCGTGGCCAAGGAGATCGACTTTGCCACGAACCTGAAGAGCGGTCCGTACCAGAAGAGTCCGCTGGCCGAGGTCTATCGCCGGGCTATGGCGAGTCCGGCGGCCGAGGTAGACTTCTCAGACTTTGCGCGCTACCCGCCGAGCGGCGACGATCCGGCGGCGTTCGCAGGTCACGCGATCCTAAAGAACGGTAAGGCGATCGGCGTTTTCGCCGTACAAATACCGGCGGAACCGCTCAACGAACTCATGCATTTTACCGCCGGCATGGGCGCAACCGGCGAGACCTATCTTGTCGGCGAGGACGGCTTGATGCGAAGCCAGTCCCGATTCATAAGCTCACCGACCCTCCTTGAGACGAAGGTAGACAACGCCTCGGTGCGCGAGGGCATCGAGGGAAAAAGGGGTGCTCATGTGGTGCGGGACTATCGCGGAATCCCAGTTCTCTCGGTCTATGCGCCGGTAGACTTCGGCGGTCAGAAATGGGTGTTGCTGTCCGAGATCGACCGGGCCGAGGTGTCGGAGCCTCGCAGCCGCTGGATCGCGATCGCGATGGGCGCGATCACCGGTTTGATCTCCATCGGTCTGGTGTTGGCATGGCGGCTGGGCCGATATCGTAACAGTGACCAAGCCCGAGGGTCGCGCGCGGACAATTTCCTTCAAGGATAGGAACGCGACGGGTGCTGACACCAGCGAAGCGGATCTGGGCGAATTTTCGGCGGAAAGGCACGATGACATCAGCATCGTGCGCATTGGCGATGAGCGCTACGAGATCTTTGATGCTGTCATTTTCGGTGGCTGATCTAGCTTGACGGTCAGGCCAGAATTTAGCACTTAGCCGAAGACCCATTGGCCCTTACATGCACCTCGCCTGTCGTCTCTTTTTAATTGGCCTTTCGGTTCTGTACGCGCTGGCGGCGGGGCTTTTCATCGTAGGCACGTACGGACTCTTCGGAAGCCCCTCTGCAGCGTTGG
>JARRPE010000169.1:0-3932 GCA_037383205.1 Methyloceanibacter sp. | reverse complement strand
TGGCGCGGTTCCAAGACCGGCAAGAGCCACGCGCTCGACCCAGTTCAAGGCCGACGGTAGGAAGGACGCCAATGCGCGGGCAATCCCGATCGCCGGCAGTACGAAGCACAATCCCAATCCAATGACCGTAATCGTGGCGGCAAGCCCTCTCCGGTTGCCGAGAGACACAAGGAGCCTCTGATGGAGGGGCGCGACCGCGATGGCAAGGACTACACCCCAAAGAATGGCGGCGAGGAATGGGAAAAGCGTCAACAGGCCAACAAATAGGACTGCAAGCACAAGCCCGAGGGGCGCCAACCTCTCTATTAGCTCGCCCTTGGCCCTGTCTGGTGCGCTGCCGGCCGATGTAGCGGTCAATCCAGCTCGTTGGGATGATTTGCTTGAGCCACCGCGCCCCGCCACGCGCCCCACCTCCTACTTTGCTGTCATGTTCCGGATGACGCCGGCAATGAGCGTGAGGATGATGCCACCGACGGCCCCGCCCGCGATATCGCCAACCCAGCCTTCGATCATCTGCCCAGCCATCGTACCGATGAGCTGACCTGCAATGCCGCCGCCGACCGCGCCCGCGATCGCATTCCCGACGGCGCCCAAGGAATAGTTCTTAGCGGCAGCACCCGCCGCACTACCCCCAACCGCTCCGGATACCAATTGGACGAGAAGACTGGTGAGATCCATTTGTTTGGCCCCCTGCTTTATGGCTCTACATTACGAGTATCTGTACCAGCCAGCCAGATACGGAAGCTCAGCAACTGGGGACAAAATGCAGATCTACCATTGGTTTGTTTTGCTCTATTCCGTTATCTCGGGACTCGCCCTGACGGCCATACCGATGAGCGCGGCTGGCTGGATCACGCCCGATCCGTTGTCTGGGATCCCGGCAATGCTGCTGGGCGTGCCTTGGAGCTACCTGCTAGCAGGGCTTGTCGGATCGCAATCCGCCTCTCTGAACGTCGCCCTGCTTGCTATAGCGATGGCCCTGAACGCCAGCCTGATTTGGCTAATTGGCCGCTTCCTCAGCCGCCCCTGACCTGAGCCCCCGCTGACGCTGTCGGCTCTGGGGCTTGAGGAGTTGTCGAAGATGAAGGGGAGGACTAACGAATGGACAGACGGGTGCCAAGCCCAAAACGTTCGACCATAGGACCAGGTGCCAATCAGATGACCGATCTCGATGCTGAGAAGACCGATGCCCGAACACAGCCTCTGATCAGAGCGTTTCTGATATCTGGGCTCATACTTTTTTCGATCATTCTACTTATCTTTGGCTCGAACGTACTAATCCCGCTAGCAGTAGCCCTTTTGGTCTGGTTTTTTATCAATGCCTTGGCCGATGTCTTTCAGCGGCTGTGGTCGCCGTGGCTGGGGCCGATGCGTGGTATGTCGCTGTTCCTAGCCCTGCTAGCGATTTTTGCCGCTGGTCTGCTTGCACTCATCGTGGTCATCATCAATGTCAGTGCGATCGGGGCGAGTTCCGAGGACTTTGAGAAGAGCTTAAATTTGCTGCTCTCGAAGGCTTCAGACTACACCGGCATCGAAGAAGACAAGATCATCGACGAAATTTTCGGTCAGTTAAGATTGAGTCAGCTCCTGGGCGCAATCGTATCGGCCATGACCAATCTCGCTAGCCAATTTGGCGTGGTCTTCATCTACGTTATCTTCTTGATGGTGGAGCAGAAGTTTTTTGACGCCAAGCTCAAGGCAGTTGTGCGCGATGGCTCGCGACGTAAACAGGTAAGCCTGCTGTTGAAGCGCGTTGGTCAGGACATTCGAAGCTACGTTTGGATTATGACACTCGTCAGCTTGCTGACTGCCGGACTGTCGTATGCCGTCATGCTCGCTGTTGGCGTGGATCATGCCCCGTTTTGGGCTTTCTTGATCTTCATCCTGAACTTCATTCCAACCATTGGGTCGATTCTGGGGACATTGCTCGTCTCTCTCTATGGCTTGCTGCAATTGGGCGACTTTAGGCTATTTCTTGTTTTGCTCGCTGCCATAGGCTTGATTCAGTTTTTCGTCGGCAACGTGCTACAACCGCGGCTCTCTGCAAAGACACTGAATCTCAGTCAGTTCGTCGTCATCTTATCGCTGTTTGTCTGGGGCGCGATGTGGGGCGTTGTGGGCATGTTCCTTGCTGTTCCCATCACAGCAATCTTGATGATCGTTTTTGCCAACTTTCCTTCGACGCGCGCGGTGGCCGCACTCTTGTCGGAATCTGGTGAGGTGCGCCCCGACTAGGGCGAGCTTCGGGCCACTGCGGAAGACGAGATGAACGGGCCCGCTTTGGGCCCAAAGCAGCACTCGGAACGGAACGCAGCCACGTCCGGCTAATACCCCTAATCAGCCCTGCCCGTACTGACGATTGTGTCGCCGATGTGCCAACAGCGGACGCAGTTGCATATGCGCTGACTGGCGCACCTTTGCATGTTGTCATCTGTCATAGATTGCCCTCTGTGCTCTTTCCCCTGTGTAGTTTAAGTTTTGTCCAGCTGAGGGTTTTAGGGAGGAAGAACGATGGGCAAACTCACAACGGGGCTAGTTGCTGTCGCGGTTCTTTTGAGTGCTGGGCTTGTTCCGCAGCGCGCCGAAGCGGTAACGCCTATACCAAAACTAAAGCACCAATCGCTTGTCGAGGAGGCTCGTTGGCGTCCGCGCCCCGTGTTTCGTCCAGTACGCCGCACAGCGCGTGCTATTACACGTCCTGTGCGTAGGGCGACGCGCCCTGTCCGTCGGATAGTACGCCCCTGGCGCTGGTAGCACACCAACAGCGTGGCTTTGATGCAGATCGATGGAGTGCGCTAGTAGGATAGCCAAGGCGTGCGGACGCTGTGGCTTCGTGTGGTGCGCTCATGTCTGGTTTGGGTCATGAACTGACTTCAGAACGCGACCAAGGGACGACCGGTTTCCACCCGAAAGCAGACATGCTCAGGTCGAAGATCAATGTCTCTTAAGTGCCAATAGGCGACATTGCATAAGCTTCATAGGTCGCTCACCGGCCGCGGTTCCAGCCCGGGGCTTTGCGCGCATGATTGGCAAGCGACGGCTGTCCGCCCTTAAGGGCGCTTCAGGCTGGCTTTTTCTGAAGAACTGGATGCACAATCGCGCACCATGACCGATTCTGCCGATGATCCATCAAACAGCCCGCACGATGACCTGCATTATCGCGAATACAAGATTCTCCTGCGCCCCCAACGCTTTACCTCCCCGCAGGCATTCAAGGACTTCTGGCAAGTGGTGCGGCGGGTGGCCAAGCAATTCGATGTACGGCTAGAGCAGGACGACCACGCCTTTGATAGCCATGTGCGCGAGGTGCTGTTTTTCGACACCCCGGATTTCGATCTCTTCAACAACCACTTCATCGTGCGGTTGAGAACGCCTTACCAGGACGGCTGGCCGTCAAGCACGCCAGAATTGACCGTCAAGTTCCGCCATCCCGAATTCGAGCGGGCGGCGCTGGTCGATGTGCGGCCGGCCCTGGCCGGGGAGACGCGCATAAAGTTCAAAGAGGAGTTGCTGCCTCTCAAGGACCGTCTCGGGGAAATCCGCTCCATCTACTCACACAATTCGGTGCTGGCGCTGCCACGCGAGGCAATAAATTTCGCCCTCAAGAACATTACGCATGCCTTTCCTGCATTTGGCGCGATCGAGACAAAAGGGGACGCGCCAATCGAATTGGTCAATGACATGGCGGTCGAGGAGGTGCAGGCCAATGTCGGCGTTGCGCATTTCGGCCATCACTACAAGGGCAGGACAACCATCGCGGTCTGGCGGAGCCGCAAGCTTGAACAACCGGTCTGCGGGGAGTTTGCTTTCCAGTGCAAATTCAACAGGTCCGACGAGATCGACGACTCGACAGTGGGTCGCGCTGAGGCCTTATATAAAGAGTTGCAGCAGACTGCCGAAGACTGGGTGATGCTGGGCACGACGAAGACTGC
>JARRPE010000168.1:0-3993 GCA_037383205.1 Methyloceanibacter sp. | reverse complement strand
GCCGATTGTTCGACCACGATGATGCTGTGCCCTCGGCGGGCGAGCGTCAGCGCCTGCCAAAGGCCGGTGACACCGGCACCGCGGATCGCGATTTTGAAGGGACCTACCATAAAGGATTGCTAGCGTTTCGTGTTGGGGTTTCAGATTTGCCTGAAGTCGCATGCGGATAGAGGCATAGCCGCGACGCATGCCGACACCAAGCCCTCAGTCACCGAGTGCGACACCATCGCGGCGCGGGTCGGCGCCACCTTCCAAACCGCCCGGCGTGACCGCGATGATGTGCAGTCCGCTGGTCATGGGGAAACGCTTCACCGGATGACCTTTGTCCGTGAGCGCGCTTGCAAGCTCATCCCACTCGGTGCCCGTTTCAAGGAGGACGCCCCGAGGCGTACCGCCGAAATTGATCAGTGCCGCCGCTTCGGCCGGATCCAGACCCCAATCCATCATCGCGATAATCGCCTTGAGATTGAACAGAATGATCCCCGGGCCGCCCGGCGATCCCAGAACATAGTCGAGATCGCCGTCAGGACCGAAGATCATGGTTGGGTCCATGGAACTGCGCGGACGTTTTCCGGGCTCGACGCGGTTCGCGACATCCGTGCCGTCCTCGTCCTTGGGCAAAAAGGAAAAGTCCGTCAGCTGATTGTTCAAGAGAAAACCGCGCACCATGCTGCGGGCGCCGAAGGCGGTCTCGATGCTGGTGGTCATCGAAAAAGCATCGCCGCTGTCGTCCACGACCGACACATGGCTTGTGCCGCCCTTCTCCTCGGTGGCGTCGCGTCCGAAGCTGCCGGCAAGGTTCGGCGGCATACCGTGGGTGACGGTTTCGGCGGCGCGTTCGGGATCGATTAGCGTATGACGCTCCGCCAGATAGTTTTTGTCGAGCAAGCCCGCGAGCGGCACGTCCACAAAATCGGGATCGGCCAGATAGCGCGCCCGGTCGGCGAAGGCGAGCCTTTGTGCCTCAAGGATGGCATGGGTGGCCTGCACGCCCATTGGTTTTGTTCCAAGATCGAATGGCTCGATCAGTCGGAGCGTTTGCCCCACGGCGACCGCGCCTGACGAGGGCGGTCCCATGCCGCATACGGACGAGCCGCGATACGGCACGCAGACAGGATCGCGTTTCTTGGCTCGATAGGCCGCAAAGTCGCTTGCGCTCAAAGTTCCGGCGCCGCGCCGGTCGCTTTGCACCGTCTTTGAGATGTCGGCCGCGATGGGACCTTTGTAGAAGGCGTCGATCCCGTCGTTGGCAAGTGTCTCAAGCGTCTCAGCCAGGGCTTCGTTCTTCAGCAGGGTGCCGGGTGGCTGGGGCTTGCCGTTCTTGTCGAAGAAGTAGGCGCGGGCGGCGGCGTCGAACGTGTTGATGTCGGCCTCGCCCAGCAACTTGGAGAGACGAGCGGATACCGGAAAGCCCGCGCGGGCAAGTTTGATGGCGGGTTGAAAAAGCTCGGCCCAAGGCAGCTTACCGTATTCGTCGTGGACGAGCTTGAGCACGGCCAGGACGCCGGGGACGCCGACGGAAAGTCCGCTATGCATTGCCACGCGGCGCGGCAACGGCTGGCCGACCGCGTCGAGGAAAAGCCCGGGCGTGGCCCCGGCGGGCGCGGTCTCGCGGCCATCGAAGCTCGTCAGCGTTTCCTGCGCGGCATCCCAATAGAGGATGAAGGCGCCCCCGCCAATGCCCGACGATTGCGGCTCGACCAGGGTCAGCACCATCTGCGTGGCGATGCCCGCGTCGATGGCCGCGCCGCCTTTGCGCAGCATCTCGAGGCCTGCCTCGCTGGCAAGCGGATGCGCGGCGACGATCATGTGCTTCTTGACGGTGACGAGCGGCTTTTGCGCCAGGCCGCTCGCGCCTTCGGGGAGGTCGAGCGCGTGGGCCGGAGCGATGAGCAGAGAGAGGGCCGCAAGGGCAGCGAGGACGCGACGCGATCGTTTTTTCGGGTGCAACATGGGGCGCAGCATATCGACTTTCGCGGGGCTCGCTAGTCACGCGTCCGTTAGAGACATTGTCAATGAAAGTCGCGGGATTTCGGAATGATGCGGGCGTCGCGCGGATGGCAGCGGGGATGCCAACGCGGGTGACGGTCCTCGCCCTTGCGGCGTGGGTCGCCGGTCTCGGCGCGTTTGACGTGATCGGCAGCGGCGAGCGGCGGCATGAGTCCGGGCTTTGGTTGCGACGAGCGCCAGGAACCGGGGTCGGGGCGGCGCACTTCATCCGCGTTCGCCAGCGTCGCCTCGAGTTCGTCGTCCTCAGACAGGCGGTCCAGCCAGTCGTTTTTATCTTCCAGGCGCTCCGCGACAACATGAATAATGTCTTCGTGCCGCTGGATCCGGCCATGGATCACCACGAGCCGCGCGCCCATGACGACTTTGCGCATGCGCTCCAGAACCTTGGGCCAGATCACCGCGTTGGCGACGCCGGTCTCGTCCTCGATGGTCATGAACACCACGCCGGAGGCGGTGCCGGGACGCTGGCGCACCAGGATCACACCACCGACGCTGACCCGCGCGCCATCTTTCATCGCCTTCACCGCGCCGCATGAAACGATGCGGGCGGCCGTGACTTGCGCGCGCAGGAACGACATCGGGTGGGCTTTGAGCGAGAGCCGAAGCGTGCGGTAATCGTTCACCACATGCTCGGGCAGAGGCATGGCCGGTAGCGTCACCTCCGGTTCGCGGCCCATTTCCGTGGCCTGTGCGTGTTCGAAGAGCGGTAGGGCAATTTCCTTAGGCAGGCCCCGCACGGCCCACAGTGCTTGCCGCCGGTCGAGCCCGAGCGAACGGAAGGCATCGGCGGATGCGAGCCGTTCGATGCTGGAGCGGCCAAGGCCGCTGCGGCGCCACAAGTCCTGTATGTTGGCATAGGGGCGGTCGCGCCGGGCGACAGCCTGATCGGCATCGGCCTCGCGAAACCCATCGATCTGCCGCAAGCCGAGCCGCAAAGCTTGGAACTTGCCGGGGTCTTGCTCCAGCGTGCAGTCCCAGTTGCTGTGATTGATGTCGGGCGGGCGCGCCTCGACACCATGTTCGCGGGCGCAGCGTACGATCTGGGCCGGGGCGTAGAAACCCATGGGCTGGGAGTTCAGCAGCGCGCAGGCGAACACGTCCGGATAATGGCATTTGAGCCAGGACGACACATAGACGAGATGGGCGAAGCTCGCCGCGTGGCTTTCGGGAAAGCCGTAATCACCGAATCCCTTGATTTGGTTGAAACAGCGTTCCGCGAAATCTTGCGGGTAGCCGCGTGCGGTCATGCGGCCGACCATCTTGTCTTGAAGCGTGCCGATCGTACCGCGCCGCCGAAACGTCGCCATGGCGCGGCGCAGTTCGTTCGCTTCGTCGCCGCTGAACTTCGCAGCCACCATGGCGAGACGCATGGCCTGTTCCTGAAACAGTGGCACGCCCATGGTCTTGCCGAGCACTTGATGCAGTTCGTCCGGCGGCCCGTGATCGGGATGAGGCGAGGGAAAGGCGACCTTCTCCTCGCCGGAGCGGCGGCGTAAGTAAGGATGCACCATGTCGCCCTGGATCGGACCGGGCCGCACGATGGCCACTTCGATCACGAGATCGTAGAAGCAGCGCGGCTTCAGGCGCGGCAGCATGTTCATCTGCGCACGGCTCTCCACCTGGAACACGCCGATGGAATCGGCGCGGCAGAGCATGTCGTACACTTTTGGATCTTCGCGCGGCACGGTGCCGAGCGCGAGGTCCATGCCGTAGTGCTCCTTGAGAAGCGCGAAGGCCTTGCGGATGCAGGTGAGCATGCCGAGCCCCAGCACATCGACCTTGAGAAGTCCGAGCGCGTCGAGATCGTCCTTGTCCCATTCGATGACGGTGCGGTCTTCCATGGCCGCGTTGCCGATGGGCACAAGCTCGGACAGAGGCCCGCGCGTCAGCACGAAGCCGCCCACATGCTGCGACAGATGCCGGGGAAAGCCGATGAGTTCATGGGACAGCGTCAGGCAGCGCGCGAGGCGCGCATCGGACGGG
>JARRPE010000167.1:0-6470 GCA_037383205.1 Methyloceanibacter sp. | reverse complement strand
CCCGCTGCCTCTCATTCCGGAGAACCTGGGCATGCAGGGCGCCGTGTTCGTCGATGCGGGCTCCCTCTGGGGACCGGGTGAGGCAGCCATCCAGGCGGTTGATATCGACGAAGGCAGCTTCATCGAGGACACTGCGGATGTTCGCCTCTCAACCGGTGTCAGCCTGATCTGGCAGTCGCCGCTTGGTCCGCTCCGCGCCGATCTTGCCGAGGCCCTACTCAAGGCCGATTTCGACAGGACCGAGCTCTTCCGCTTCGGCGCCTCGACCGCTTTCTAAAGGTTGCCGCTGTCCGATGCGGAGTCCTGTTTTCGCGACCGCTTCAGCGCGGTTCGCTAGGAGACCCAATGGAACATCCCGGATTTTTCGAGCGCGCCGGTCCATTCTCCCTGGGTCTTGTCGCGGACACGGTCGGAGCCGAACTCGGATCGAGTGCCGACCCCGATCGCCAAATCTTCGACGTCCAGCCGCTCGATGAAGCGGGCGAGGGTGCTCTCTCCTTCGTGGACAACCCCAAATATCTGCCGGCCCTGGAGAAGACGAAGGCATCGGCCTGCATCGTCGCTCCGAAATTCGTACGTAAAGTAACGGGAGAGACCGCAACGCTGACCATGCGCGAGCCCTATCGGGGCTTCGCCAAGGCGATCGCTCTGTTCTACCCGGATTCGCTCCGTCCAAAGACGGTCGGTCCGGCACTGGACGGTGTTGCGGCCCTCGGCGTACACCCGTCCGCCATCCTCGAGCGCGATGTCGTCATCGAGCCTGGCGCGGTCGTAGGCCCCGAGGCCCATATCGGGCAGGGCACCACCATCGCCGCGGGCGCCGTCATCGGCTATCGCGTCCATATCGGCCGGAACAGCTTCATAGGGCCCAATGCCTCGGTGACACATGCCCTGATCGGGAACAAGGTCGTCATCCACGCGGGCGTCGCCATCGGCCAGGACGGATTCGGCTTTGCGATGGGCCGCGACGGCCATATGAAGGTGCCACAGATCGGACGGGTGGTGATTCAGGACGATGTGGAGATCGGGGCCAATTCGACAGTCGACCGCGGCGCCTTGCGGGACACGATTATCGGAGAAGGCACGAAAATTGATAATCTTGTCCAAATCGGGCACAACGTCGTCGTCGGTAGGCATTGCATTATCGTGTCGCAAACGGGTATCTCGGGCAGTTCCGAGCTCGGTGATTTCGTAGCTCTTGGCGGGCAGGTCGGCGTCGTTGGCCACCTGAAGATCGGCGCCGGAGCACAAATCGCTGGGAGCAGCAACGTACGGGGCGACGTCCCGGCCGGAGCGCGTTGGGGCGGCACGCCGGCCAAACCTGTCCGGCTGTGGTTCCGGGAGCTGACGCTGTTGCGGCAGCTTGCCGAACGTAAGGATTTGAAGATTGACCAAGGAGACGGCGGGGACGGCGCATAGCAAGCCCGCAATAAAGGAACTGGCCCAGATGAGCGAAAGCGAAGAAAAAGAAAGGCCTGATCGGATAGAAGCCGCCGATATCATGAAGCTTCTGCCCCATCGCTACCCATTCCTGCTCGTCGACCGTATCGTCGACATGGATGGGGATCGCTCTGCGACCGGCATCAAGAACGTGACGGCCAATGAGCCCTATTTCCAAGGGCATTTCCCTGGCAACCCGGTCATGCCCGGCGTCCTGCTCGTCGAAGGCATGGCGCAAACGGCCGGCGCGCTGTGCATGCGATTTATCGATGAGTACGAAGAACCGCCGCTCGTGTTGTTCATGGCGATCGACAAGGCACGTTTCCGGCGGCCAGTCATCCCCGGGGATCAGGTTCACTACCATGTCGAGAAGATGCGCAGCCGCGGCAAGGTTTGGCGTTTCAAGGGTGAAGCCCGTGTCGATGGAAACCTGGCGGCCGAGGCCGAGGTCAGCGCTGTGATCGTCGACAAGACCGAGACAGAGTAAGCTTTCAATGTCCAAAATTCATGCGACCGCGCAGGTCGACCCAGGCGCGAAGCTTGGGTCGAACGTCGAGATCGGTCCGTTTTGCGTGATCGGTCCCAATGTGGAGATCGGCGACGACGTGGTCATCCGCCCCAATGTGGTGATCGACGGCCGCACGACCATTGGCGCCGGGTGCCGGATCTTTCCGTTCGTGTCGGTCGGCCTCGAACCCCAGGACGTCAAGTACAAGGATGATCCCAGTACGGTGACGATCGGTGAAAACACCGTGCTGCGTGAGCATGTGACCGTACACAGAGGAACCTCGACGGGTCATATGGCGACCCGTGTCGGCTCCAACTGTTTCCTGATGATCGGCGCTCATGTGGCCCATGACTGCCAGATCGGAAACAATGTCACCCTGGTGAACAGCGTTGCGCTCGGAGGCCACGTCTCGGTGGGCGACGGCGCGATCATTGGCGGGCTCTCAGCCGTGCACCAGTTCGTCCGCATCGGCGCCTATTCGTTCGTCGGCGGCATGTCGGGTGTGGCCGCGGATCTGATTCCCTACGGCATGGCCCTCGGCAACCGGGCCCATCTCAACGGCTTGAATATTGTCGGCCTCAAGCGCCGCGGATTCCCGCGCGAACAGATCCACGAGGTGCGCAAAGCCTATCGCATGCTATTCTCCAGCGAAGGCACCATGAAGGAGCAGCTCGAGGACGTCGAAGCGATGTTTTCCAGCAATGAACTCGCCCGTCAGATCATCGACTTCATCAAGAGCGATACGGATCGTCAGTTCTGTATCCCCAGCAATGTCGCATCGCCGAGCCGCTGACAGTGAGCCTTCGGAAGCGCTCAAGGTAGCGGGCCCCCTTGGCATCATAGCCGGGCGCGGCTCGTTACCGGCGTTCATCGCGGACGCAGCCACCGCCGGCAATGTCCCCGTCCACATCGTGGCGATCCAGGGCGAGGCGGACCCGGATATCGAACGGTTTCCGCACACCTGGATCAAATGGGGCGAGGTCGGGAAGGTTTTCTCGGCCTTGGACAAGAACGGATGCAAGGATCTCGTGATCATCGGTGGTGTCACGCGGCCGCACATTAAGAACGTCCGGATCGATTTCGGCGCCGTAAGAGCACTACCGTTTCTTCTCAGCCTTCGCAAAGGCGGCGACGACCGCATCCTGTCGCGAATCGTGCGCTTTTTTGAGCAGAATGGCTATCGGGTGCATGGTGCCGGGGACGTCCTGCCCGAACTGCTGGTTCCCGAAGGCACGTTAACCCAGCGCGCGCCCTCCGCGGAGGACAAAGCGGACATGGCGCTCGCGTTCGAGGTCGTCCGTGCACTGGGCCGCTTCGACATCGGCCAGGGTGCCGTCATTGCAAGCGGCTACGTCCTGGCCGTGGAAGCCGCCGAAGGCACCGATGCGATGTTGGAGCGTTGCGCGGACATTAAACAGCGCGGCCGCAGCCATGGGACCGGCCCGGGCGTACTGGTTAAGGCGCCGAAACCGGGTCAGGAAGAGCGTGTCGACATGCCCACCATCGGCCCGGAGACCATGCTGAATGCGGCGGCGGCTGGGCTCTCCGGCGTTGCCGTCGCTGCGCGTCGGGTGCTGATCGCCGACTACAATCGTACGCTCGAGATCGCCAACGACCGGAAGCTCTTCATCTACGGGGCGCCTCAGGACGAGACGGACGCTTAGCGCTTGTCCATGGCCACGAACGACCGCTCCGTGGCGCCTGTATAGAGCTGGCGGGGGCGGCCGATCCGCTGAGACGGATCTTCGACCATTTCCTTCCACTGCGCGATCCAGCCGACCGTGCGCGCAAGCGCGAACAGGACCGTGAACATCTCCGTCGGGAAACCGAGCGCCTTGAGGGTAATGCCCGAATAGAAATCGATATTCGGGTAGAGCTTCTTCTCGATGGCGCGCGGATCGTAGTTCTTGTACACGCGGTGACCGAAGCCCATTAGGCGGAACGGATCGTCCTTATCCTTCGCGCGCTTCACGTATTCGGGAATCCGGTCGACCGACCCGATCTCCTGCAGCATCATCAGCGCCGCTTCGTTGGCGCCGCCATGGGCCGGCCCCCACAGACAGGCGATACCGGCTGAGATACAGGCGAACGGATTGGCGCCCGACGAGCCGGCAAGCCGGACCGTTGAGGTGGATGCGTTCTGTTCGTGATCGGCGTGCAGGATGAAGATGCGGCGCATGGCCCGTGTGAGAATCGGGTCGACTACATAATCCTCGCACGGCACCGCGAAGCACATCCGCATGAAGTTGGCCGAGTAATCGAGATCGTTCTTGGGATAGATGAAGGGCTGGCCGATGGAGTATTTGTACGCCATCGCCGCGATGGTCGGCATCTTCGCGATCATGCGGATGCTGGCCATCTCCCGCTGCCACGGATCCCGAATGTTGAGGGAGTCGTGATAGAATGCCGACAGCGCGCCGACGACACCCACCATGATGGCCATTGGATGTGCGTCGCGGCGGAAGCCGGAAAAGAAGCGGTTCATCTGCTCGTGCAGCATCGTGTGGCGTGTGATGCGCACCGTGAACGCCTCGTATTGCGGCTTTGTGGGAAGCTCGCCATAGAGCAGCAGATAGGCCGTCTCGAGGAAGGTCGTGTTTTCGGCGAGCTCGTCGATCGGGTAGCCCCGGTAGAGCAGGACGCCCTTGTCGCCGTCGATATAGGTAATCTTGGATTCGCAACTCGCCGTGGAGGTGAACCCCGGATCGTAGGTGAAGCACCCCGTACGGCCGTAAAGCGACGTGATGTCGATGACATCCGGCCCCATCGTGCCGGAGCGCACCGGCATCGTATGCTCGCCACCGCGGAGCGTAACCGTCGCTTCGTCCACGTCGTTCGAGCCAAGCTCTTCTGCGATACTCCTCTCAAAACCTCCTGGACATACGCGGGACAGCGGACATGACGGAGAACAGGTTTAACAACTCTACGACGCCCCCCTTATCAGCCGCTTGATTATTGCGTTGCCGCATTTTCGCGTTGATTTTACTGCAGCGCAACACGAGTTGCTGCATAAATATTACGCAGTTTGGACGGTGCTTGCCTGGTCGGCAATCCGCGCCAAAGACTCCTCGCGCCCCAGAACCTCGAGCACATCAAAGATACCGGGCGATGTCCCCCGGCCAGTCAGCGCGGCCCGAAGCGGCTGCGCAACCTTACCAAGCTTCCGGTCCGTGCGCTCGGCAAACGCGCGGACGCTCTCTTCGATTCCCGCCACGGTCCAGGGATCGACCGCCTGCAGATCCGGAAGCAATTCGGCCAAGGTTTCGCGACCGCCTTCGTCGAGGAGCTTGGCGGCCTTCTCGTCCGGCTCTATCGGGCGCTTCGCGAAAAGATAATCCGCGCTGTCCAACAGATCGGTCAGCGTCTTGGCCCGTTCCTTTAGACCGGGCATGGCGCGCTCCAGTTTCGCCCAGCCGTCGTCGCCGATGCGGGAAGCCCGCTCATCCCCATCCGCAAGATGCGGCACCAGTGCCTTCACCTGACTCACGATCTCCTCGTCGGGCATGGTCCGCAGGTAATGGCCATTGAGGCTCTCGAGCTTCGTGAAGTCGAATCGCGCCGGAGACCGCCCGATGGCCTCGAGATTGAACCAGGAGATCATCTCGTCGGTGGAGATGACTTCCGCATCGCCATGGCTCCAGCCCAGCCGCACCAGGTAATTCCGCAAGGCGACCGGCAGATATCCCATCTCGCGATAGGCCTCGACGCCGAGCGCCCCATGGCGCTTCGACAGCTTTGCCCCGTCCGGTCCGTGAATCAGCGGCACATGTGCGTAGACCGGAGTCTTCCAGCCAAGCGCCTCGAAAAGCTGCGTCTGGCGCGCTGCGTTGGTGAGGTGATCGTCACCACGAACCACATGCGTGATGCCCATGTCGTGGTCGTCGACCACAACCGACAGCATGTAGGTCGGGGAGCCGTCGCTGCGCAAAAGCACGAAGTCGTCCAGGTCCTTGTTGGCGAACGTGACGCGCCCCTGGACACGATCTTCGATAACCGTCTCGCCGTCGCGTGGCGCCTTGAACCGGATCGCGGGCGCAATACCCTCCGGCGCGAGGGCCGGATCCTTGTCGCGCCATGTCCCGTCATAGCCTGGCGCGCCGCCCTCCGCGCGGGCTTTCTCGCGCATGGCCTGAAGCTCCTCGGGCGTCGAATAGCAGCGATAGGCCTTGCCCTCCGCTAACAGCTGCTCGGCGGCTTCCCGATGCCGGTCCGCGCGCGCGGCCTGATAGACTGTCTCGCCGTCCCAATCGAGCTCCAGCCAGCGCAACCCGTCCAGAATGGCCTCTATCGCAGCATCCGTGGATCGGGCCCGGTCCGTGTCCTCGATTCGCAGCAGCATCTTGCCGCCATTGGCTTTCGCGAAAAGCCAGTTGAACAGGGCGGTCCGCGCGCCGCCAATATGCAGAAAGCCCGTGGGAGAGGGCGCAAATCGCGTGATCACGGTCTCGGTCATCGGTGAGGTCTTGACCCGGAAAAAGTGGTTGAGATGAAGAAGGAAAGCGTTCGCGCGAGGGTGTAGCAT
>JARRPE010000166.1:0-4013 GCA_037383205.1 Methyloceanibacter sp. | reverse complement strand
TGAGATTCTGGGCTTTGGGTCTCGCAAATTGCAGCGGCAACTCCATAGCGATGGCACCACCTACCGAGACATTGTCGATGCGGTGCGCCGTAAACGCGCTTTGGCTCTTCTATCAGAGACAACAATGAAGGTCTCCGAAATGGCCCTTGTACTTGGCTATTCAACGTCCGCTCATTTTATTCGCGCCTTCCACAGATGGTCAGGCACGACCCCTGACGCGTACCGATTGTCGCTTGATAATCCGCCAAACGCGGCCGTGTCATGAGGCACGCTAATGACCGCTATTGGCACTTAGCAGACCTCGATGCCCAAGCTGCCGATGTCTGCTTACGGGTGCAAAGCGGACGCGCCCAAGTCGCGTTCCGATGTCAGCTCATGACCCGAAGCGGACATGATTAGTTGGCTCTGACGCACGCGCGAACTTCGCTATCATGATCGACCCCCCATCGTGACTGATTAACGGCTGGTCAAAAGCTCGATGCGTTTCGCAATTAAGTCACGCCGCCGTCTGCGCGAGATTTCTCCAAACATTGGTGACTCCCAAGTGTGATAGCAAGTGAAGAGCATTGCCCGCATCTCAAGGTCGTCGTTCTCGAAACCAAGCTCGGAAAATGCCCCACGAACAAAATCCAGCCGTGTGCGATTGGCTTGTCTAACAGCTCGCGCTGCTTCCCGGTTCTCTAACGCCCACTGACGGATCGCTATTTCGTACCGCGTCAGATCGTTTTCGAGAATTAGCTCTGCAGTTCTCACCAATCGGCTCTTTGGCTCAAGCGCCAACACTTCCACGTTTTTGGTGATCACCTCGGTAACCTCGTGGACCCAATAGTGCAGCAACTGCCGCAAAAGCTCGTCGCGATCTGTGAAGTGCCAGTAGAAGCCGGCTTTCGCTATACCCAATGATCGGGCGAGTCCCTGCACAGTCAGACCAGCGATGCCCTTTTTGCAAGCAGATTTAAGCGCCATATCGAGCCATTCGGCTTTGGTAACGCCGCGATGCGATCTCTTGCTGGCCATTCGAACTATATACCCAAAAGAATTGCAGTTTGCTAACTAGACGTATTAGTCTAGACATAGCCGTATAGAACGGCAAGCTCACGCATATCACGAAGGTCGCGTCGGGACGTATCGGCGTCCAGCGGAAAAGAAAAGACGGCACACGGGCTCAAAAACTGCAGCGTGGAGGAGGGTGAAACATGTCTAGACGCGCAAGTATTCAAAGATTTTTCGTCACGATTGGGGTCAGCGCGCTCGCCCTAGCTTACCAAGCAGCGACGACAAACGCCTTTCAGCCCGACGCGCCCTTCTTGGCTCACCAGGAGAATAACAAGGCCAAATGGGAACAGGAGGATGAGATCATCGACGAGAGGCTTGCGGCCCTGGAGCAGAAGTTCGGCAAGAAACCGAACATTATTTACATTCTCGCCGATGATGTGGGCTGGGGCGAGATGGGTTGGCAGGGTGGCGGAAAGCACCGCGGCACGCCAACACCAGAATTGGACAAGCTCGCGTTTGAGGGCATGCGCTTCTGGAGTGCCTATTCGGAGCCGTCCTGCACGCCATCGCGAATTGCTATCAACACCGGCCGCCATCCGGTTCGCACCGGGCTGCTGACCGTACTCTGGCCGGGACAAACGGACGGGCTTTCGGGGAAGGAAGTGACGGTTGCCGAGGTGCTATCCGAGGCGGGTTATACTACCGCCATGTGGGGCAAGTGGCATCTTGGAGAAGAGCCCGAGCACGCGCCGGAGAACCAGGGCTATGATTACGCGTACTACGGCATGTGGAACGGCGCGCCAGACAATTGGCCAGCCTCTTTCGATATGTACAAGGATGCACCTAACCCCATGAAGGCAATGTTCTATGATTTCCCTGGGGCAGAGGAATACAAGAAGCGCACGGGGATCGATCTGACGGAGGCCGCGTTCGTCGGGCGCAAGGGCGAAGGGCGCAAGCCCGTCGAGGGCACTGCCGGCAAGCTTGGTCTGGACCGCCAGGAAGCTTTTGAGGCAGAGTCGATCAAGCAGATCACCGCCTTCATCAAGGACAACGCCAAGGACGACAAGCCGTTTTTCATCTATTGGGCGACCTATACCCAACAATTGCAGGGCTCGAAGGCCCACCATAACGACAAGCATGTCGACAAGGTGAACGCTCAGGCTTCGGAGATGGCGGCCCACAATGCGCACGTGCGGCAATTGCTCGACACCTTGAAGGCCGAGGGCATCGCGGAGAACACGCTCGTCGTCTGGATTAGCGATAACGGACCGATGTACGCCTTCTACCCGAACTCCGGTTACTCCTGGCTGCGCGGTGGCAAGGGTGATGTTCTGGAGGGTGGTGTGCGCGTGCCGGCGATGGCCTGGTGGCCCGGTATGATTGAGCCCAACCAGGACCCGGTAGACATCTTACACCTTACTGACCTGTTCACTACGGCTGCCCGCTTGGGTGGAGCGCTCGACAAAATTCCCAACGACCGGGTCACGGACGGCGTCGATCAGACAGCGCTCCTCTTGCTCGGCGAAGACCATGGCCGGCGGGACACGATGTTCCACTACAGCGGCGGTGTCCTCGGGGCCATCCGGTATGATGACTTCAAGGTCCACCTTACGGAAGGCCATGGTGGGCTGCCGGGCATGGATTTCTATAACGTTATGCGTGATCCAGGGGAGAAGTTTGGACAGCTCTATCCGGGGCTATTCGCGGTGACGCCGGTTCAGATCACCCTGCGGGACCACATGCGCCTAATCGAGAAGTATCCTCACCGGGTGTCGGAAACTACGCCGAAAGGCGCTGAACTTACGCCGCACGATTGATCACGGCTTCAGGTTGGTTGGTCTGGAAATTGCCCTCCTAGGGATCGCAGCTTGAAAGGAAAGCTCGGATGTCCGTTCCTGGCACCTAGCGGACCTCAATGAAGAAGCCGGCGATGTCTGCTTACGCTCGCAAAGCGGTCGTCCCTTGGCCGCCAAAGCGGACATCAGGATTTAGTTTACGAGCATAATGGTGATCTGAGTGAAAGGTTCTAGTCCTTGAGAAGGGCATTGAGCTCGTCGACTGTAAGCGTGTCATTGTAGATGCTTGCACCACTTGATAAGGCTGTCCCTTGACGCTCAACATATAAGCCACCTTACGGGCATTGTCAGACTAAACTGGCTTGAGCCTCCTGGCGAGGATCCGTAGCCTCCGGCGATGCGCAATCCCTTCCGTTATTTCAACAGCTCGCCCGAGGTGATCCGCCTCACGGTGATGATGTATATCCGCTATCCGCTGTCGCTGCGCCAGGTCGAGGATATTTTGTTCGAACGGGGCATCGACATCTGCCACGAGACGGTGCGGTTTTGGTGGAACCGTTTCGGCCCGATGTTCGCCAACGAGATCAGAAAACGTCGTATTCAGACTCGATCATATTCGCACTGGCGCTGGCACCTGGATGAGGTCTTCGTCAGGATCAATGGAGAGACACATTACCTCTGGCGAGCGGTAGATCACGAAGGTGAGGTGCTGGAGGTCTTTGCGACGAAGCGCCGGGATCGTAGGGCTGCGTTGAAATTCCTGACGCGTGCGATGAAGCGTTACGGCCAACCGCGATCGATCATAACAGACCGACTTCGCTCGTACCGATCAGCGATGAGAGTAATCGGCAATGCTGCCGATCAGGAGTGTGGTCGATGGCTCAACAATCGGGCTGAGAATTCCCACCAGCCGTTCCGACGACGAGAACGAGCGATGGCGAAGTTCAGAGATGGAAAGACCCTCCAGAAATTCTCCGCCGCCCACGCCTCAATCCACAATCACTTCAACCACGACCGTCACCTCAACCGCCGCGATATCTTCAAACAAAACCGTTCTGCCGCCCTGGCCGAGTGGCGTCAGCTGGTAGCCTGAACGCCTCATATCAGCGCCCTTCGTCACCCCCGCCCAGGTTTGTCTGACAATGCCCTTGGCGCCGATACGCGATCCCGCGCATCAACAGCACACGGCTGATCCTCGGGGGTTCGCTCCGGTAAAGC